>JAZUOA010000147.1:0-15701 GCA_045604445.1 Acutalibacteraceae bacterium | reverse complement strand
AGGTGTAAGCATAAGTCCGAAGTAAAGACATCCGGAGAAGCTTCTTCCCTCTTTATTCATAGCATCAATTGTAGGAACAAAGATTTTCTCCATGCATTCTTCTGCGATTTCTTTTGTATAATAGGGGTTTGGAGCAATTGTACCCATACCGCCTGTGTTAAGACCGGTATCGTTATCCCCTGCTCTTTTATGATCCATTGATGAAATCATAGGAACAACAGTTTTTCCATCTGTAAATGAAAGAACGGAAACCTCGGGACCTGTAAGGAACTCCTCGATAACGATATTGTCACCGCTCGTGCCGAACATTTTATCCTGCATCATTGAAACAACTGCCTGCTTAGCTTCGTCCCTTGTGTTAGCAATAATAACACCTTTACCAAGTGCAAGTCCATCAGCTTTAATAACAGTAGGAATCGGAGCAGCTTCAAGGTATTCAAGCGCTTTTTCCATATCGTTGAACACTTCATAAGCCGCAGTAGGAATACCATATTTTTTCATAAGGTTCTTTGAGAAAACCTTGCTACCCTCAATAATTGCCGCCTGAGCTTTAGGTCCGAAGCAGGGAATCCCCTTTTCCTCCAAAGCATCAACGCAACCGAGAACCCACGGGACATCCGGAGCAACAACTGCATAATCAATGCCTTTTGCAACAGCGAAATCAACGATTTTCTCTATATCTTTAGCACCGATGTCAACTAAGGTTGCATCCTTTGCCATACCACCGTTACCGGGGAGTGCAAAGATTTCGGTAACATCTTTATTCTCTTTTATCTTTTTGATGATAGCGTGTTCGCGTCCGCCACCACCGACAACCATTATCTTCATCTTTATACCTCTTAATGATGGAAAAGTCTCATTCCTGTGAATGCCATTGTCATACCATACTTGTCTGCACATTCAATAACAAGGTCATCACGGATTGAACCACCGGGTTCTGCAATATATTTTACGCCACTCTTCTTTGCGCGTTCAATGTTATCACTGAAGGGGAAGAAAGCATCTGAACCGAGAGCAACGCCATCAATAGTTGCAAAATATTCCTTAACATCCTCGTCTGTAAGGGGTTCAGGCTGAGATGTAAAATATTTCTGCCAGTTACCATCTGCACAAACATCCTCTTCGTTTTTGTTAATATAGCCGTCAATAACATTATCTCTGTCGGGTCTGCCGAGAGTATCCTTAAAAGGAAGGTTGAGAACCTTCTCGTGCTGACGGAGGAACCATGTATCTGCCTTTGTGCCTGCAAGGCGTGTGCAATGAATTCTTGATTGCTGACCTGCACCTACACCGATTGCCTGACCATCAACTGCATAGCAAACGGAGTTTGACTGAGTATATTTTAAAGTAATAAGAGCAACTATAAGATCGCGGATTGCGCTTTCCGGCATACCCTTGTTTTCCGTAACGATATTTGCAAGAAGCTCTTTGTTAATTTCAAAGTTATTTCTGCCTTGCTCAAAGGTAATACCAAAAACATCCTTGTGCTCAACAGGAGCAGGAATATAATCGGGATCAATTTTAACGATGTTGTAATTACCGTTTCTCTTTGATCTGAGAATTTCGAGCGCTTCAGGCTCATAACCGGGAGCTATAATACCATCGGAAACCTCACGCTTAATCATTAAAGCAGTTGTAACATCGCAAACATCAGAAAGCGCTACCCAATCACCAAAAGAACACATTCTGTCAGTACCTCTTGCTCTTGCGTAAGCGCAAGCAAGCGGGCTTTCATCAAGCCCCTCAATATCATCAACAAAGCAAGCCTTTTTAAGCTTATCTGAAAGCGGAATACCTACTGCAGCAGATGTAGGGCTTACATGCTTGAAGGAGGTAACAGCAGGAAGACCAAGAGCTTCTTTGAGCTCTTTAACAAGTTGCCAGCTATTAAAAGCATCCAGAAAATTTATGTAACCCGGTCTTCCGCTGAGAATCTCTATCGGAAGCTCGCTACCGTTATTCATAAAAATCTTCGCAGGCTTTTGGTTAGGATTACAACCATATTTTAATTCAAACTCTTTCATACCTTTACTCTCCTTATTTATTCTTGTTTACTATTCTTGAATCATATTCGCCTGTTGCAAGGTCAATATATCTTACAAAAAGCGAAACCTTGTTATCTTCATTAAGGTTTTTCCAGATAATGTCTGTTAATGTATCAATATCAACATCAGGAAGCTCCAAGGTTTTGGGCTCACCCTCAAAGCTTGGAAGAGGATTGCCGTCGCATTTATATGTATGAATAAATTTTGCCTTTGAAGGAAGAGGATTTGAATAGGCAAAGGTATATCTCTGGCAAGATGAACCATCACCCTCTGCAGATTTGAGGATTGACATAGCAAAATTCATATCACCGTTTTCAAGGCGTATAATGCCTGAAATGCGAGGTGTAAAATTAGGTGCATCGTCCTCAAACTCGCGTGTTCTGAGAGCTTGCTCAAAGGTCATTTGCTTATCCATAAGTTCATAGATAGTATCAGTCTGGTCACCATTTGTAACAATAGTTTTGTTACCTAAAACTCTTACAGGAGCATAGATAATAAGGTGAGGGTCAACCATTTTTGATTCATCAAAAGCCTGAGTTCTTATACCCTCTCCGTCTTCAACAAAAACGCGGTTACGACTGTTTTCGCTTCTACCCATTATGAAGTAAGCTGTAATCGCCTTTTTACCATCAGCACTTTTACCTATGATAATACCTCTGCCGTGGTATGCTAAAGAATTAAGTTCGTTTTCAAGAGTTTTGATTTCCATTACTATCTATCCTTTCAATAATTACTTATTCACTGATAATTGTCTTACCGTCTTTTACCACAACTTTACCATTGCAGAAAAGCTTTACTGCCTTCGGAAGAATTTTCCACTCAGCTTGCTCCATAATTCTTTTCTGAAGCTCTTCGGGAGTATCCTCCTCTTTAACCTCGACTGCCTTTTGCAGAATTATCGGACCTGCATCACATTCTGCAGTTACAAAATGCACTGTTGCGCCTGAAACCTTTACGCCTTTTTTTAATGCTTCTTCGTGAACACGGAGTCCGTAAAAGCCTTTTCCGCAAAAAGAAGGAATAAGAGCAGGATGAACATTTATCATTTTGTTTTTAAATGCATCGCAAACATTTTCATCAAGGATTGTCATAAACCCTGCATAAACTACAAGGTCTGCCTTCTCTTCTACAAGAGCATCTCTCATAGCAATGCTGTATGATGAAATATCCGCAAATTCTTTTCTTATAAGTGTTCTGGTTTTAATGCCATTATTTTCAGCGCGAGTAAGGGCGTAGGCATCTGCTTTGGAAGCAATAACACAAGTAATTTTACCTGCTCCCAACTCCCCTCTTTTTTCGGCATCAATAAGAGCCTGAAGGTTTGTTCCTCCACCTGAAACGAGAACAACAATATTTTTTGTATCGGGCATTTTTCCGGCCTCTTTCATTATAGAGTGAATGTATTTAAATATTTATTCAAGCATAATCTTATCTTCGCCTTCGATGATTTCACCGATTACATATGCATCAATATCATTATCCTTGAGAATTGAAACAGCAAGCTCTACTTCGTTTGCAGGTACTACAATGCTCATACCAACGCCCATATTATAGGTGTTAAACATATCGCGCTCGGGAATATTGCCCCACTTAGCAATTACATCGAAAATTGGAAGCACTTTAACAGAGGATTTATCTATTTTTGCGCACAAGCCATCAGGAATTGAACGGGGAATATTTTCATAGAAGCCGCCACCGGTAATATGAGAAATACCTTTCACATTAACTTTTTCTATAAGAGCAAGAACGGGCTTAACATAAATCTTGGTAGGAACAAGCAAAGCTTCAGCTATGCTTTTGCCACCCAATTCTTCTCGCTCTACATAAAGCTCGGGGTTGTTGCTATCAATATCAAAAACCTTACGGCATAAGCTGAAACCATTAGAATGAATGCCTGTAGAGGGAAGAGCAATAACAACATCGCCAACAGACATTTTGCTATTATCAATCATCTTGGGTTTATCTACAATACCTACTGCAAAACCTGCAAGGTCGTAATCTTCAACAGGCATTAAGCCGGGATGCTCAGCAGTTTCGCCACCGGTAAGCGCACAACCTGATTGAACGCAACCTTCTGCAACACCGCTTACAATTTCAGCAATTTTTTCGGGAACATTTTTTCCGCAAGCAATATAATCAAGAAAATACAAGGGCTTTGCACCAACGCAAACAATATCGTTTACGCACATAGCTACTGCATCAATACCGATTGTATCATGTTTATCCATAAGAATAGCTAATTTAACTTTTGTACCGCAGCCATCAGTACCTGAAACTAATACGGGATGTTCCATTCCTTTAGCACAACCAAGGTCAAAGCAACCGCCAAAGCCGCCAACGTCATCCAACGAGCCTTCGTTACGTGTTCTGGCAATATGTTTTTTCATAAGCTCAACTGCTTTGTAACCTGCAGTGATATCAACACCTGCTGCTGCATAACTTTCTGATCTTGAATTATTCATTATAATTCTCCTTACAAATTTATTTTCAGGGATTTATTATTTTAATCAACCTTTGCCATTCCAGCAATATGTGCAAAGTTCTTCCTCAGGAAGACCAATCGCTTTAACAATACCTTCGAGGGACTGGAATTCCAGAGATGCAAAATGGAGCTTCTCGCAAATTGCCTTTCTCATTTTAGCACCGCGCTCAGTGGAAGCATCACTATATTCATCAATATGCTTAAAGCCTTCCTCGCCTTCAAGCTCCATTATGGTGCTTCTTGAAATAAGCTCCATATCCGAGGTCGCTCTTGAGAAATTAAGGTATTTACAACCATACATAATTGGTGGGCAGGCAGAGCGCATATGAACCTCTTTTGCGCCGTTTTCATAAAGAAATTCAACAGTTTCGCGAAGCTGAGTTCCTCTGACAATGCTGTCGTCAACAAAAAGAAGCTTTTTATCCTGGATAAATTCATGGATAGGAATTTGCTTCATTTTTGCAACTCGATTACGCTCCTTTTGGTTAGAGGGCATAAAGCTTCTAGACCAAGTGGTAGTGTATTTAATAAAAGGTCTTGCAAAGGGTACGCCACTTTCGTTGGCATAGCCTATAGCATGGGGAGTTCCTGAATCAGGCACACCGCTTACATAGTCGATATCCTGCGCTTCGCCCAAAGCCTTATCGGTTTGAGCCATTATTTTGCCGTTGTCATAGCGCATAGCTTCAACATTCCTACCCTCATAGCAGGAAGTAGGATAGCCGTAATACGACCAAAGAAAAGCGCAAACTTTTTTCTTTTTGCGCGGTGGCGCAAGCACTTCTACCTTATCAGCTGAGATTTCCACTATTTCGCCGGGACCTAATTCCTTATAATCCACATAACCTAATTTTTTATAAGCAAAATCCTCAAAAGATACGCAGTAGCCATCATCTCTTTTACCAATAAGAACAGGTATTCTGCCTAATTTATCCCTGGCCGCAATAAGGTTGCCATCCTCTTTAAGAATAAGAATCGAAGCTGTGCCCTCAATCATATCCTGTGCAAAGGTAATACCCTCTGCAAAACTTGATTTTTGGTCAATCATAGCGGAAACAAGCTCAGTTGCATTTATACCATCGCTTGTCATAGCGCCGAAATGGCCTCCGCTGAATGCAAGATATTGATTAACAAGGCTTTCGCTGTTGTTGATAATACCTATTGTGCTTATGGCATAAACTCCGTGGTTAGAACGCATAAGAAGAGGTTGAGCATCGGTATCACTGATGCAACCGATTGCTGTGTTTCCCCACATTTGATCAAGGATATTTTCAAACTTTGTTCTGAAGGGTGAATTTTCAATTTTATGTATTTTTCTTTGTATACCTTTTTCGCTATTATATGCAGCCATACCACCTCGCCTTGTTCCAAGGTGGGAGTGATAGTCAACACCGAAAAAGGTATCTAAAACCGCATCGTTTTTAGATGCAACTCCGAAGAAACCGCCCATTGTACACCTCTGTAAATGTTAATATCAGTCGTTAAATTTATTTTCAACTGCCTTATTCTTTTCAAGAACTGTTGCAGTATCTTTTGCTCGTTTATCCGCTAATTTCTTTTCGAGCTCAGGCTCGCCTAAAGAAAGAATCTCTATAGCAAGAAGAGCCGCGTTTACAGCACCATCTATCGCCACTGTTGCTACCGGAATACCCGATGGCATCTGAACAGTTGAAAGGAGCGCTTCCATTCCTCCAAGATTTTGGGATTTAATAGGAATACCAATAACCGGAAGAGTTGTATTAGCAGCAACTGCACCTGCAAGGTGAGCAGCCATACCTGCCGCGGCAATTATAACACCGAAACCATTTCCTCTGGCATTCTCGCTGAATTCCTTTGCCTCAGCAGGAGTTCTGTGAGCAGAATAAACATGAACCTCGAAAGGAACCCCAAACTCTTTAAGAGTATTAACTGCTTTTTCAACTACGGGCAAATCGCTATCGCTACCCATAATAATTCCAACTTTTTTCATATTCTATCCTTCCAATTTCAATAAAAGTAAAAAAGGCACACTTATTCAAGGAATGAACAAGTGTGCCCAGACGGTCGGCTAAGTTAAAAAACTTCATCATTTCCTGCTCCGTGTGGTGCTCCACTCTAACCGTCAGTAACAGGAAATCACTTCACTTAATTTTACCACATTAAGCAAAGCAGGTCAAGGCACAGAAGCCATAATATAAAATTATTTATTCCGTTTGTTTTGGTAAAAAAGAC
This sequence comes from Acutalibacteraceae bacterium, assembly GCA_045604445.1. Lineage (GTDB taxonomy): Bacteria > Bacillota > Clostridia > Oscillospirales > Acutalibacteraceae > DTU089. Next base: position 8,963 of record JAZUOA010000147.1, on the reverse strand, counting down.
GGAAAAATCAGTTCGCCTTAGTTTCGCAATAAATGCAACGATAAACACCCTTTTCTCTGTCGGTAAGTTTAAACACGTGGTTAAGCTCTTGCTCCGTAGATGTTATGCATCGAGGGTTTTTACATCCAATAACATTTGTAAGCATTTCGGGAAGCTCAATCGTCTTTTTTTCAAAAAGAACTCCATCGCGAATAATATTTACAGTAATACCCGGGTCAACGTAGCCTATAACATCAAAATCGATCGTGATACTTGCATCTATTTTAATTATATCCTTTTTACCCATTTTTTTACTGCTTACGTTTCTTATAATAGCCACTGAACAATCAAGATTATCAAGGCCTAAAAGTTCATAAAGACGCATTCCTCTACCTGCAGTTATATGGTCAATAACAAAGCCGTTAGTAATTGAGTCTATATTCATTGTTTAGCCTCCTCTAACAATTTCAAAATGAGCGCCATTCTGATATATTTACCATTAAGCACCTGTTTGAAGTAGCAAGCTCGTGGATCATCGTCTACCGCAACGCTGATTTCATTAACACGAGGAAGCGGATGCATAATACACAAATCATTTTTAGCAGTTTTAAGCTTTCTTGGCTCAAGAACATAGCTATCCTTAAGACGAAGATAATCTTCCTCATTAAAGAAACGCTCTCTCTGAACGCGGGTCATATAAAGAATATCCAGCTCAGACATAACGCTTTCAAGGTCAGTTGTCTGCTTATAGGGGATACCGTTTTTTCTGAGAACATCGTTTTTAACATAGCTCGGGAGTTTAAGCTCCTCAGGAGAAATAAGAACAACCTTAATTCCGCTATAGCGGGAAAGAGCTGTTATAAGAGAATGAACGGTTCTACCGAATTTAAGGTCTCCGCAAAAGCCCACGGTAAGATTATTAAAGCCACCCTTTTCCCTTTGAATTGTAAGCAAATCTGCAAGAGTCTGAGTAGGATGATTATGACCGCCATCGCCTGTATTTATAACAGGAATTGTTGCGTTCTGCGCCGCAACAAGAGGCGCTCCTTCTTTAGGATGGCGCATTGCAATAATATCTGCATAGCAGCTTATCGTTTTTGCAGTATCTGCAACACTTTCGCCCTTTGCGGCTGAGGAATTATTTGCAGCAGAAAAGCCTATAACGCTTCCGCCTAATTCGATCATAGCCGCCTCAAAGCTGAGCCTTGTTCTTGTTGACGGCTCAAAGAAAAGAGTTGCGAGTTTTTTCCTTTTGCATTTTTCGGCATATTTATCGGGATTATCAATAATATCGTTAGCTACCGAAATAAGCTCATCTAATTCTTCAATAGAAAAGTCGAGAATATCAATCAGACTTCTCATCTACTACTAATCCCCTTTCGAATCTGTATAAGTTTAAAAAATTTTAGTTATTCTTTAGCTCCGTTGACAGCTAAATAGTTCTTGATTCTTTCAACGTTTTCTCTATTCTTCTCATCTTCTTCGAGATATTCAATAATATCGTAAACATCAACAACGGAGTATACCGGGAACCCATATTCCTCGCCAACCTCTGCCATTGCAGATTTTTCTGTTTGACCTTTTTCTTTACGGTCAACCATAACAAAGGTTGCTGCAACCTTTGTACCCTTAAGACCTGAAAGGATTGACATACTTTCACGAATTGCGGTACCTGCAGTGATAACATCTTCTACAATAACGATTTCTTCACCTTCTTGAGGCTTGTAGCCTACAAATACACCGCCTTCACCATGGTCTTTTTCTTCCTTACGGTTAAAAAAGAACGGAACATCAAGACCATTTTTTGCAAGAGCAACTGCAACAGAAACTGCAATAGGAATACCTTTATAAGCAGGTCCGTAAAGAACTGATTTCTTGTTACCTACTTTTTCAAAATAAGCCTTTGCATAAAACTCACCTAATTTGCAAATTTGTTCACCTGTTTTAATATCGCCTGCGTTAATAAAATAAGGAATTTTCCTACCACTCTTTGCGGTAAAATCACCAAACTTAAGTACACCTGCGCCCTCTAAAAACTGTATAAATTCTCTTTTATAACTTTCCATTATTACTTACTCCTTTATATCAATCGCAAAATTCTGCAACGCAACGGTTATATGCAGCTACAGGGTCATCTGCAGCAGTAATAGGTCTGCCTACAACAATATAATCTGAACCTATTTCCTTTGCCTGCGCAGGAGTCATAACTCTCTTTTGATCCCCTATATCACCATCTGCGAAACGAACGCCGGGAGTGATTGTAAGGAAATTCTTACCGCAGGTTTCGTGTACCTTACCTGCTTCAAGAGGTGAGCAAACAACACCATCAAGACCGGCAACCTTTGCATTGTGAGCATAGTGCATAACAACCTTATCGATGGACTCTTTTATAAGGAGGTCATTTTCCATACTCTCCTGATCAGTAGAAGTAAGCTGAGTAACCGCAATAAGAAGCGGTCTTGTTCCGTCAGGACGGGTAAGTCCTTCAAGAGCACCTTCCATCATGCGAATTGTGCCTGATGCATGAAGGTTTGTAATATCAACATCAAGGTTTGAAAGAACTGCCATTGATTTTTTTACTGTATTGGGGATATCGTGAAGTTTAAGGTCAAGGAAGATTTTATGACCTCTCTTTTTTATTTCACGAACAATCTCAGGACCCTCTGCATAAAAAAGCTCCATACCAATTTTTACAAAAGGCTTTCTTCCGCCTTCAAATTTATCAAGGAACTCATAAACCTTTTCTGCGCTTGAAAAATCGCAAGCAACAATAACATCTCTACCCATTATTTAACTCCTCCTATTATATCTCTTAAATTATCAATTCCGTATTTATCCATAACAACAGGAAGCTCCGTAATAATATCGCGGCACACGCATGGGTCAATAAGGTTTGCAGCACCAACCTCTACTGCAGTTGCGCCTGCGAACATCATTTCTATAACGTCCTCTGCGGTGCTGACACCACCCATTCCTACAACAGGGATATTAACTGCATTAGCAACCTGATAAACCATACGAACTGCAACAGGGAAAATTGCACTTCCTGAAAAACCGCCCATTTTATTTGCAATTACAGGCTTTTTTGTTTTAAGATCGATTCTCATACCAAGAAGAGTGTTAATAAGACTGATACCGTCTGCTCCCGCTGCCTCACACTCTTTTGCAATTGCAACAATATCTGTTACATTTGGAGAAAGCTTAATAATTACAGGTTTTGATGTTACAGCTTTAACTGCCGCAGTAACCTCTGCAGCGGCTTTCGGATCTGTTCCGAAGCTCATTCCGCCACCATGAACATTAGGACAGCTGACATTCACTTCAAGCCAACCGACCTGCTCTTCTTTATCAAGTTTTTCGCAAGTGTAAGCATAGTCTGCAACAGCAAAGCCGCTTACATTTGCCATAACCTTTTTATTAAAACATTTTTTGAGCTTAGGTAATTCTTCAGATATTACCTTTTCAACTCCCGGATTCTGAAGACCTACCGCGTTTATCATTCCCGCAGTGCATTCTGCAATTCGGGGTGTAGGATTACCGAAACGTGCATCTTTCGTTGTACCCTTAAAAGAAAAGGTACCGAGAACATTTATATCATAAATTTCCGCAAATTCATAACCGTAGCCAAAAGTTCCGCTGGCGGGAATTATGGGGTTATCAAGCTCTATTCCGCAGAGATCAACACTTAATCTGCCCATAAAATCTCCTCCTTTTTAAGCACGGGACCGTCCTTGCAAATACGCTTGTAGCCTGTAACAGTTTTACATGAGCAGCCCATACAAGCGCCGAAACCGCAACCCATTCTTTCTTCAAAGCTAAACTGACCCTCAGTCTTACTTGACTTAAAAATCGCTTTAAGCATAGGTTCAGGACCACATGTGTAGAAATAAGAATAATCGATATCCTTCATAGCATCTGTAACAAAACCTTTGATGCCGTAAGAACCATCAACCGTTGTAACAAAAACCTCTGCACCAAGAGCCTTGAAATCATCCTCGCAGAAGATTTCGCTTTTTGTATTGAAGCCTAAAACAACAGTTACCTCTTTACCCTCAGCGATAAGCTTTTTAGCAAGCATATAAAGCGGGGGAACGCCTACACCGCCTCCAAGAAGCAAGGGCTTATCCCCTGCCAAAGAAGCATCATAGCCGTTACCGAGCCCCGTTAAAACATCAAGCTTCTCTCCTATTCCAAGCCTTGCCATCTGCTCCGTACCTTTGCCTACCACCTTATAGATAATCGTAAGCACTCCGTTTTCGCAATCGCAAACGGAAATAGGTCTGCGAAGATATAAGCCATCAAGCTTAATGTTAACGAACTGACCTGGTGATGTTATATCGCTAACATCACCGGAAAGCTTCATTTTATAAACTGAGTCGGTCAATCTGATATTTTCTTCTATTGTCAAAATAACCTGTCTCATAAATTACCCTCTGCATCAATTGTTGAAATTGTAAGAGTTGTTTCTTCAAGAACATCAAGAAGAACCTTTACAGTATCAAGAGCTGTAAATATTGTAACATTGTTTTCGGTAGCGTATCGGCGAATCTGATGTCCGTCGTTTTCGTCGTTGTTTCCGCCACCTGTGCTGATATCCTTTGTATTTATAACATAAGCTATATGACCTTGACGAAGTGCATCAGGGATTTCGTTGCTGCCATCGCTGATTTTGCCAAGAACATGAGTGCGGATACCGTTTTCTTTAAGATATTTTGCGGTACCTTCCGTTGCTTCAATGTTAAAACCGAGTTTATAGAAACGGCGGATAAGAGGAAGCGCCTCAGGCTTGTCCTCATCTGCAATAGTTGCAAATACCGTACCATAATTCTGAAGGTGCATACCTGATGCCTGCAAAGCCTTATAAAGCGCTCTGTTAAGCTTATCGTCATAGCCGATTGCTTCGCCTGTTGATTTCATTTCAGGAGAAAGGTAAGCATCAAGACCCCTGATTTTATTGAACGAGAAAACAGGAACCTTTACATACCAACGATTTTTCTCATCGGGATAAATATCAAATATACCCTGCTCTTTAAGGCTCTTGCCCATAATAACCTCTGTTGCAATATCTGCAAGAGAGTAGCCGGTTGCCTTCGAAAGGAAAGGAACTGTTCTCGAAGAACGGGGGTTAACCTCAATAATATAAACATCATCCTTTTCATCAACAATAAATTGAATATTGAAAAGACCTACAATGCCAATACCGAGTCCGAGCTTCTTTGCATATTGAAGTATTATGCCCTTAACCTTGTTTGAAATGGAGAAGGGAGGATAAACAGATATGGAGTCGCCTGAGTGAACGCCGGTTCTTTCAACAAGCTCCATAATACCGGGAACAAAAACATCTCTGCCATCGCAGATAGCATCAATTTCAACTTCTCTACCCTGGATATATTTATCAACAAGAACAGGCTTATCCTCATCAATTTCAACAGCTGTTCTCAGATAGTGACGAAGCTGTTCCTCGTTTGCAACAATCTGCATTGCGCGACCGCCGAGAACAAATGAAGGACGAACAAGAACAGGATAGCCAATTTCAGCTGCCGCTGCAATTCCGTCATCCATATTTGTAACAGCCTTGCCCTTTGCACGAGGAATGTTCAATTCGTTAAGAAGATTTTCAAACGCATTTCTATCTTCAGCTCGGTCGATAGCAGCGCAATCAGTACCTATGATTTTAACTCCGCGATCGTGGAGAGGTTGAGCAAGGTTAATAGCGGTTTGACCACCAAGAGATGCTACAACGCCTTCGGGCTTTTCAAACTCAACAATATTCATAACATCTTCAGGAGTGAGAGGCTCAAAGTAAAGCTTATCTGCTGTAGTGTAGTCAGTAGAAACTGTTTCAGGGTTATTATTTATAATAATAGCCTCGTAACCTGCATTTTTAATAGTCATAACCGCATGAACGGTAGAATAGTCAAATTCAACACCCTGACCGATACGGATAGGACCTGCACCAAGAACAATAATCTTTTTCTTGTCAGTAAGACGAGATGCGTTCTCTCCTGTATAAGAAGAATAGAAATAAGGGATGTAAGCATTTGTATGGCAAGTGTCAACCATTTTGAACACAGGGAAAAGCCCTAATTCCTTACGCATATTATAAACATCAAGCTCTTTGCAGCCCCAAAGACGAGCAATGTACTTATCACTGAAGCCCATTTTCTTTGCAGCTTTAAGAGTTTCGGCATCCTTATTAACGCGAAGAGTTTCTTCCATATCGATAATGTTTTTGAATGCCTGAAGGAAATATGGGGTAATCATTGTGATTTCATGAATTTTTTCAAGAGAAACACCATGATAAATAAGTTCTGCTATAGCAAAGATATTGTCAGAACGGAACTCCGAAATATATTCAAGAAGCTCTTCAACGCTCATATTATCAAATTTTGAAAGATACATATGGTTAGCACCGATTTCAAGAGAACGGATGCCCTTGAGAATAGCTTCCTCAAGATTTGAGCCGATGCCCATTATTTCACCTGTTGCCTTCATCTGAGTGCCAAGCTTATTGGTAGCAGAAGCAAACTTATCAAAGGGGAAGCGAGGCAATTTAGCAATAACATAGTCAAGCTTGGGTTCAAAGGCTGCATTAGTGTTAGCAATCTTTATATCCTCAAGAGCCATACCTACAGCAATCTTGGCAGTAACGCGGGCAATAGGATAACCGGAAGCCTTTGAAGCAAGAGCAGAAGAACGAGAAACTCTGGGGTTAACCTCAATAAGATAATATTCGGAGGTATGGGGATTAAGAGCAAACTGAACGTTGCAGCCACCTTCAATCTTAAGCTCCTTGATAAGCTTGATAGCTGAATCATTGAGCATTTTCTCATCCTCTTTGCTGAGCGTCATAATAGGCGCTACAACGCAGGAGTCGCCGGTATGAACACCAACTGGATCAATGTTTTCCATTCCGCATATGGTTATAGCGTGGTCGTTTGAATCGCGCATAACCTCAAACTCAATTTCTTTATATCCCTTAACGGATTTTTCGATAAGAACCTGATGAACAGGAGAAAGAGTAAATGCATTAACTCCGATTTCCACAAGCTCATCCTCATTATTGGCGAAGCCGCCACCTGTACCGCCAAGAGTAAAAGCAGGGCGAAGAACAACAGGATAACCTATGCGATTTGCAGCTGCCTTTGCTTCTTCTAATGAATAAGTAATCTCTGAAGGAATAACAGGCTCTCCGATAGATTCGCAAAGCTCTTTGAACATTTCGCGGTCCTCTGCGCGTTCAATAGAAGCGCTTGAAGTGCCGAGAAGCTTTACCTCGCACTCCTTAAGAACACCTTTTTTCTCAAGCTGCATAGCAAGGTTAAGACCCGTCTGACCGCCGATACCGGGAATAATCGCATCGGGACGTTCGTGACGGATAATCTTAGCAACATATTCAAGTGTAAGAGGCTCCATATAAACCTTATCAGCGATAATGGTATCAGTCATAATAGTTGCAGGGTTAGAGTTAACGAGAACAACCTCGTAACCCTCCTCTTTAAGAGCAAGGCAAGCCTGAGTGCCTGCATAGTCAAACTCTGCCGCCTGACCGATAACTATAGGGCCTGAGCCGATGATTAAAACTTTTTTAATATCTGTTCTTTTAGCCATTCAAAATTCCTCCAATTTATATTCATGAAAATTATTAACTCATTTATTGTAAACAACCTTACCGCCACAAACGGTTAAAACACATTCACCGTTCACCCTTCTTCCTTCAAAAGGCATTGCCCTACCTTTTGAAAGAAATGAAGTTGGGTCTATTTCAGTTTCAGCATTTAAATCCCAAACGGTAAAGTCATCGCCCAAGGGGATTCCAAACCGCCTTCTGGGATTTATTGCCATAAGCTCTATAAGCTTTTCAAGAGTTATTTCCCCTGTTTTAACAAAGCTTGTATACATAATCTGGAAAGCTGTTTCAAGACCCACAATACCGAAAGCACTGCCTTCAAGACCTTTGCTTTTTTCTTCCTGCGAATGAGGAGCGTGGTCGGTTGCAATCATATCGATTGTCCCATCTTTAATTCCCTCAATAAGAGCCAATTTATCCTCCACAGCTCTTAATGGCGGATTCATTTTAAATTTACCGTCCTCCTGCAAATCGCTATCATCAAGAACCAGATAATGAGGGCCTGTTTCGCAGGTAACGTCAAGACCATCTGCCTTTGCTTTTCTGATAAGTTCAACGCTTTCTTTGGTTGATATATGGCAAACGTGGTATTTACAGCCCGTTTCTTTGACAAGCTCCAAATCCCTTTCAATAGGCTTCCATTCGCTTTCGCTGCATATCCCTTTGTGGTTATGCGCAGCTGCATAATTACCCGCGTGAATATAACCACCATGCAATAATGAATTATCTTCACAATGAGCAACTATAATTTTCCCCAAAGCCTTCGCTTTAAGCATTGCCTCACGCATCATATCCTTACTTTGAACACCCTTGCCGTCATCCGAAAAAGCTACCGAGCTTTTCGCCATACCGGAAAAATCGGAAAGCTCTTCTCCTTTTTGACCAACTGTTATAGAAGCATAAGGATAAACGTTTATGCAAGCACTTTTCTTTATAGCATCAAGCTGAATGTTTAAATTTTCAACGCTGTCGGGAACAGGGTTTAAATTAGGCATTGTGCAAACTGCCGTATAGCCACCATGAGCCGCCGCCAAACTCCCCGATTCAATCGTTTCTTTATAAGAAAAGCCCGGCTCACGAAAATGCACATGCACATCGCAAAAGCCGGGAAAAACAGAATATTTATCAAAATCAAAAGCAGAAAAAGCAACAGAAGACAAATGCTGAGCAACAACCGAGCAAAAAGCACTTGCCCCTATAACATCGGTTGCAGGAATTTGTATAATTTTAGCTTTAAGTTGCTTCGCCATAATAATCTCTCTTTTTCAGATTTTTAATTTAATTTTCGCCGATACAAAATAAAAGCCTTGCTTTCCGGCAAGGCTGAACACACAAAAACATTGATACAGCTCAC
>JAZUOA010000146.1:0-4540 GCA_045604445.1 Acutalibacteraceae bacterium | reverse complement strand
ACATGGCTACGATCCGACTTTATAGGCGAACCGTGGTTTGACAGCCTTGAAAGTGTGCTTTCCCATGGTCTTTTCTCTATCCCTGCCATTAAGGGTGTGGAGTTCGGAGCAGGTTTTTCTTGTTCAGATATGAAAGGCTCTGAAATGAACGATTGTCTTTATATTGATGATGAAAAGGTGTTGACTCAAACAAATAATAACGGCGGAATTAACGGCGGTATTTCTAACGGAATGCCCGTTGTTTTCCGAACTGCAGTTAAACCTACTCCATCGATTTCAAAAGAACAAAATTCCATTGATTTTCTCAATAACGAAAACATAGTTCTTGGTATAAAGGGTAGGCATGACCCTTGCATTGTTCATCGAGCAAGAGTTGTGCAAGACAGTATAACTGCAATTGCTCTTTGCGATTTGCTATCTCAAAAATTTGGTGTGGATTGGCTTGGTGAGTTTTAATGGAATATGGTTGCATTGGCGAGTATTTAGCTCATAGCTTTTCAAAAGAAATTCACAATGCACTTGCTGATTATGATTATATCTTAAAAGAACTTGCTCCTGATGAGTTACCTACCTTTTTAACTGAGCGTGATTTCAAGGCTATAAATGTTACTATTCCTTATAAAAGAGATGTTATACCCTTTTTGGATTATATTTCCGATGAGGCTAAGGCAATAAATGCAGTTAATACTATAGTTAATAAAGACGGTAAATTGTATGGATATAACACCGATTTTTATGGTCTCAAAGCTCTTATTGAGCGCGCAAACATTTCATTAAGGGGTAAAAGGGTTGCGATATTGGGAAGTGGCGGAACTTCAAACACTGCTTTCGCAGTTGCTGAGTTTTTAAACGCAGAAAAGGTTGTAAAAGTATCCCGTTCCGAAAGGTGCGGTTATATAACTTATGATAAACTATATGATGATTTCTGTGATTGCCAAATTATTATAAATACAACTCCTTGCGGAATGTATCCGAAAATGGGAGAGGCAGCAGCAGATTTAAGCAGATTACCATTTGTTGAAGCAGTTTTTGATGCAGTATATAATCCTCTTTGCTCAAAGCTTGTACTTGATGGTAAACGCAAGGGAATTACCGCAGTTGGCGGGCTTTATATGCTTGTTTCTCAGGCGGCTTATGCCGTTGAAAAATTTATTGACGCCCCCGTTGATGATGAAAAGGTTGAAGCTATTTTTCAGAAGCTTTATAAATCAAAAATGAATATTGCTTTAATCGGAATGCCTTCAAGCGGGAAAACGAGTGTAGGTAAAGAGCTTTCAAAGTCTTTAAACAAGGCTTTTGTCGATAGCGATGATGAAATAGTGGCGCAAGAACAAAAACCAATTTCTGTTATATTTAAAGATGAGGGTGAGGCTTATTTCAGAGAGCTTGAAATTAAAGCAATATATAATCTTGCAGAAAGAAACTCACAAATCATTGCTACAGGCGGCGGAGCAGTTTTAAACAATAAAAATATAGAAAGCTTAAAAGCTAATAGTAGAATTTATTTTATTGACAGACCATTAGAAATGCTGATAACTACTGATGACAGACCTCTTTCCGGTAATAAAGAAGACCTTGTAAAGCGATATAACGAAAGGTATGAGCTTTATATAAAAAATGCAGATGTTATCATAGATGGTAGCGGAACGATTTCTGATGTTTCAAAAAGAATAGAGGCGGATTATAATGAATATTCTTGTAATTAACGGTCCGAATTTAAATATGTTGGGCATAAGAGAGCCTGAAATATATGGTAAAGAAACATATAATTCTCTTGTTGAAAAAATTGAAGAATACGCTCACGATAAAGGTGTAAATGTTAAGTGTTTTCAATCAAATCATGAGGGTGATTTGGTGGATGTTATTCAGTTTGCTTATGGTATTTATGATGGCATTGTTATAAATCCCGGCGCATATACACACACAAGCGTTGCGATTTTGGATGCTTTAAAAGCCGTTTCTCTTCCTGTAGTTGAGGTGCATATTTCCGATGTTGATTCCAGGGAGGAATTCAGAAAAATAAGTTTTGTGAGAAATGCATGTTATGAAACTATAAGCGGTAAAGGTACCGATGGTTACCTTTTAGCAATAGATTCATTGATGGAGAAGCTTGAGAAATGAATATTTTAATTAAACCTTCTGTTGCCACAGGTGAAATAAATGCTCCACCCTCGAAAAGCGTAGCTCACAGGCTCTTGATATGTGCAGCTCTTTCCGAAAACAAAAGCGTTATAGAAAATATCGGAACAAATGATGATATAGCCGCTACAATAGATTGTTTGAAATCATTGGGGGCAGATATTAAACTGTCCGGTAATAAAGCATATGTTAAAGGTATTTCAACTAAAAATAAAATGCTTGAAAGCAATTTATTCTGCAATGAGAGTGGAAGCACCCTAAGATTTTTGATTCCTCTTTCGCTTGTATTTTCTGAAAAAACGATTTTCACCGGCAAAGGCAGGCTTTTAGAGCGCCCTCAGGATGTTTTTCAGGAGCTTTTTAATGAGAAGGGTTGTTGTTTCCTTGGAAAAGGAGAAAATTGCCTTATTTGCAGCGGAGAGCTAAAAAGCGGAGTGTTTCGGTTACCGGGCAATGTCAGCAGTCAGTTTATAACCGGTTTATTATTTGCTTTACCTCTTTTAGATGGAGATAGCGAAATAGTTTTAACAACTGAGCTTGAAAGCTCACCTTATATTGACATAACAATTGATGTTTTAAATAAATTCGGTATTGTTATTACTAAAACTGACAATGGTTATTTTATTAAAGGCTCTCAAAAATATATTGCAAAAAATCTTTACGTTGAAGGCGATTGGTCAAATTCAGCTTTTTTAGATGCCTTTAATTTAATAGGTGGTAGCGTTCAGGTTAATGGTATGAATAAAGAGAGCTACCAAGGTGATAAAGCATATGTATCATTTTACAGTGAACTGAAAAATGGCGTACCCGTTATAGATATTTCTGATTGTCCGGATTTAGGCCCCGTGCTTATAGCATGCGCTTCGCTTTTAAACGGAGCAACCCTGAAGGGTACAAAACGCCTTAAAATCAAAGAGAGTGATCGCGGCGAAGCGATGCGCGAAGAATTAAAAAAATTCGGAATAGATATTTTTATAAAAGATAATGAGATATGTATTCCTGATAAAGAATTGTCTGCTCCATCGGAGCCATTAAATTGCCATAATGATCATAGGATTGCAATGGCGCTCAGTATTGTATGCACCAGAGTAGGCGGCACCCTTATGAATGCCGAATGTGTTAATAAGAGTTATCCAGAGTTTTTTGATGATATAAAATCACTTGGAATACAATATGAAATCGTCTAAAAGGAGATAGTTAAAATGAGTATGAATTTCAAAAGAAAGCTTCCCATTCCTATGGAGATTAAGGAGCAATTTCCTTTAACCGCTAAGATGGCAGAGCAAAAAGAGAAAAATGACGCGGAAATAAAAGCTGTATTCAGAGGTGAAAGCGATAAAATGCTTTTAATTATCGGCCCTTGTTCAGCAGATTCCAAAGAGCCTGTTTTAGAATACATATCCCGCTTAGCAGAGGTGCGCGAAAAGGTTAAAGATAGGGTTGTAATAGTTCCGCGTATTTATACAAATAAACCCCGCACTACCGGCTCGGGATATAAGGGTATGCTTCATCAACCTGATCCTAATGAAAAGCCTGATATGCTGCATGGTATTATTTCAATTCGCGAGCTTCATATGTGTGCTCTTCGTGACTTTGGTTTCTCTTGTGCAGATGAAATGCTTTATCCTGCAAACTATCGCTACCTTTCCGATTTGCTTTCATATGTTGCAATCGGTGCGCGTTCTGTTGAAAATCAGGAGCATCGTTTAGTTTCAAGCGGGCTTGATATTCCTGTTGGTATGAAAAACCCAACAGGTGGCGATATCTCAGTTATGATGAATGCTATAACTGCCGCTCAAAGTAGCCATACATTCCTTTATAGAGGCTGGGAGGTTGAAAGCGGAGGTAACCACTATGCACATGCAATTATGAGGGGACTTGTTGACCGCGACGGTCATAACATCTCAAACTATCATTATGAGGATTTGCTTAATCTTAGCGCCTCCTATGAGGCATCCGGATTAAAAAATCCCTCGTGCATTGTTGATGCTAACCATGCAAACTCCGGTAAAAAATATCTTGAGCAGGTGAGAATTACTAAAGATATTCTTTACAGTCGTGCTCATAATAATGATATTAAGAAGCTTGTAAAAGGTATTATGATTGAAAGCTATCTTGAGGATGGCGCTCAGAAAATCGGAGATGGTGTTTTCGGTAAATCTATTACAGATCCCTGCTTAGGTTGGGAAAAAACTGAGAAACTCATTTACGATATTGCTGAGCAGGCTTAATCTGAACTTAAATTTAATTATTAAAAAAATGGGATGCAAAAAAAGCGCAGACCGCACAAAACTATATAAAGCAAGGGACTTTCGCAGGTTTCAAAGCCTGTAAAAGTCCCAGTTTTTTATAAACACATAAATAAAGAGAATTATTTGTGTTTTGTTCTACAAACAAACCT
>JAZUOA010000145.1:0-4749 GCA_045604445.1 Acutalibacteraceae bacterium | reverse complement strand
TCAATATCGATATGAACAAGCAAATTTTTAGAATTAGGATTATTGTTGATATACGAATCAACATCTACCTCAAATTGTTTAGGTAACAAAAGACCGGTTAAGCCATCTGTAACACCAAAACCACGCTTTATATCCGAAAGGATTTCATCGTCTTCATATATATTGAAAGCACCGTCAAGCGCAATAATCTCTTTATTTTCATCAATCTTAAAAACTATAAAGCCAACAGCAAGGTATTCAACTCCATCGCGAATAACGCGGAATTCAAGCCTTGTTTTGTTTCTACCCATTTTTACAAGCTCATTAAAAGTTTCAAGGTTAACCTTCGATGAAAATCTTGAAGCATCGGCAGGGTGGCATATTTTATAACATTGCGAAACAAATTCAGTAAAGTTTTTGGGAATATATGGGAACAACTGACCCCATCTACCTCGAGTAACTCTGAATAAACCACCTTTAATATCAGCCTCAAAAACAATATCGTATGCAGAAATAATAGAATCTTCGCATTCATCAAGAACACTGTTTTTTTCATTAGTATCACTTTCAGTAAGAGGCTTAACGTAATTTTTAGCAACGTCATTTTGTTGATTAGGGGTATCATTTTTTAATTCTCTCTCAATTTTTGCAAATTCCGGGATAACAGAATTGAAGCATTTCAGAATCTGAGGAGAAAAAGCTCCGCAAGCGCCGCTTAAAATAAGTTCTACAGCTTCTTCGTGAGGAAGGGCGGTTTTATAAGGACGATGGCTTGTTAGTGCATCATAACAGTCTGCAATTGCAACAATTTGAGCCGAAATCGGAGTTTCGTCACCTTTTAAACCACATGGATAGCCTGAACCATCCCAGCGCTCATGGTGGTAGTGGCATATCTCTTGGCAATATTTAAAGTATTCATTGCTTTCGCTTATACCATCAAGCATACCTAAAAGCATTGCACCCCGAGTAGTGTGAGTTTTCATAACCTCAAATTCTTCTGCAGTAAGTCTGTCAGGTTTTAGCATTATAGCATCAGGAATTGCAATTTTTCCTATATCGTGAACAGAAGAGGCGTAAAATATAAACTCTTCTTGCTCTTTTGTAATGCTATATTCAGGGCATTGTTCTGCAACAGCGGCGGTTAAAGCTTTTGTAAAAAAACGAATTCTCTTAATGTGTTGACCTGATTCCATATCGCGGCTTTCGATAGCAGCAACAAGGAGCTCAACAAGGTCAAAGTTCATTGTTTGCATTTTAACATTTTGTTCACGAAGCTTATTAGCTTGGCTGAGAATACGTTTAGTATGAATTTTAGTGAGGTTGAAGATTTGTTGCTTTAATTGTCTTATTTCAGAAATATTTATAAGGCGCCTAAGGGCGATATCATAAGAGAAAGGTGTTGGAAGTATATCATAAGCAAATGCGGAGAAGCCGGCATTTTCGAAAGAATACATAGCTTCAAAACTTGTAAAAAGAACAGGCACTTCTGAAAAAACGCCGTCATCGTAAAGCTTTGAGATAAGCCATATAGCATCCTTCTCATCAGGCAACTCGTCAATTATAAAAGCAGTGTTGTTGTTTGAATAAAAATCAACATCATCCCACGAATCGGAATTGTAGGAACAAATTGTAAGATTGCTTTTTGATTCCAATAATTTAATTAATGAAGCATTATCTTGCTTGTTATCGGTGAAAAACACAACAGAAAAATCTTTCAAAAAACTCACCTCTGGTATGCGTAATTAAACAGAATAATCATATCATCAAATATATAAAAAGTCAACTTTATAACAAAGACTGTAAATATATTGTAATATTATTTTAATAAGTAATTGCATTTTAAAAAA
The DNA here is from genome assembly GCA_045604445.1 of Acutalibacteraceae bacterium. GTDB lineage: Bacteria > Bacillota > Clostridia > Oscillospirales > Acutalibacteraceae > DTU089. The sequence continues at coordinate 2,923 of JAZUOA010000145.1, read as the reverse complement.
ATAGTGATAAAATAAACTTATATTCACTTGAAAGAGGTTTTTATATGATTACAAAGGAAGAATGGAAAAAAATCAGAGGCTCCTCTCCTGCACCCGATCAGATTATGCTCTCAATTAAGGGAGATGCAGCATCATCTATAGCAATTCGCTGGAGAACTGATATAACAGTAATCGAAGGCTATACATTATATAGAGAAAAAGGAACAGAGCAATGGTTTAAAGTTGAGGCAGAAAAGCATTATTTTGAAACTGATATGGATGAAAGCCATTTCTTTTTTGCACACATAAAAGGTTTGAAACCCGATACATATTACGAGTATACCTGTGGCAGTGAAATCAGAAGCGCTGTTTATACATTTAAAACCGCTAAGGATAACCTTGATAAATTTTCTTTTCTCTGCATTTCAGATATCCAGGCAGGTGATGCAGAACCCCCTGCCGATTATTCTGTTTTAAACGAGGTTCTAAAGAAAACCTTAAAAGAACATCCTGAATGCGATTTTATATTAACAGCAGGTGATAATACAAACTGCGGACAAACCGATATTCAATGGACCGGTTTGTTTGAAGGTTTAAAGGGAATAATCGAAGAATTACCTATTATGTTTTGTATGGGTAACCACGATGATATGGGATTTAGCAGTTATTTTACGAAAGAAGATAAATATTATTCGGAGCATGCTACATATTTTACTAATCAGCTTTGGGGCAGCTACGAGCATAACGGACCTGAAGGTTGGATAATTGCAAACCACGCGTTTGATTACGGAAATGCACATTTTTGCATTACAGGTACAAGTGGTTACGAGGAAATGAATAATTGGCTTATTGAACAAGCTGAAAAATCTGATAAGAAATGGAAATTTGCAGTTCATCACTTTCCTGTTAATTATGCAGGTCCCGGTATAGAATGCGATGATACCTACCCTGCTATGAGGGATGGTATGGATAAATATGATATTGTTTTTTCAGGTCATGAGCATTCTTTTGCTCGTTCCTATCCGCGCAGAAAAGAAGGTATTTACGATAAACCCTCTCAAGGAACAATTCACTATAACCTTGGCTCAAGCCATCGTAATCCTCCGGGAACCAGAGTTGTACCAAAGGTATGGAACGCTAAAACCTATTGTCACGAAGAAGAGCTATCAATGTTTACTTTAGTTAACATTGATGGTAGTAAATGCACCTTGACTGCTTTTGTTGAGGATGGCAGAACAGTTGATGTTTGCACAGTTGATAAAACGAATGATACAATTTTACCTGCTGATCCTGCCCCGGTTTATAACAGATCCCGCCTTAAATTCAAGGGCTATGATTTAGGGCTTTGCACCGAGGAAACGCTTCCTCAAAATATTGATGGAATATGGTATATTCCAATAGGTCAAATCATCAACTTTATTGGTGGTGATGTTATAAGAGAAAAAGGTAAGATTACTATTAAAGTTTATAACAGAACATCAACATTCACCGAAAACTCAAAAACTGTTTTTACGCAAAATGGTGAATACGAGATGGAAGCTCCTTGTCTGAGACTTAATCAAAACCAGCTTTACGCACCTATGCACGGCTTTGCAAAGAATTTAAGGATGCAACCATATTATTACGAGCATAATAATTTCATAACAATTGAATCTGAAATTCAGGATCATCCGATTCCTGAACAACCATAAAAATCAGCAGTAGGTTTTACCTACTGCTTTTTTATTTAGCAAACCATAGCGGTTCGATTGCAAAAATAAAAAAGACAGCCTGAAAAACAAGCCATCTTTTTGGCGGAGACGGTGGGATTCGAACCCACGAGCCCGGTTAAGGGCTAACGCATTTCGAGTGCGCCCCGTTATGACCACTTCGATACGTCTCCATAAATATAACAACGCTTGATATTTTAGCAAAACGTTACTATTATGTCAAGGAATTTTTGTTTATTTTATTCTACTGTTTTCGTCTTAATAATATTGATAACAATAGAACCATGATGTTATAATTGACATATAAATATGCAAGGGGTATAAATTATGCTTATTGAAAATGTGGTTAAAATCTCCAAAAATAATGCATCTACAACAAATAACGGTAATTTTGAGGGATGGGGTACAAGCCTTTGTTGGTGGGCAAATCGCGTTGGCTATTCTGAAAAATTAACGCAAAAATCTGCTGAGCTGTTTTTTAGTAAGAATGGGTTAAATCTTAACATAATGCGATATAATATTGGCGGTGGTGATGACCCGAGCCATAAACATATAACCCGAACAGATTCTGTAATTCCCGGTTGGTTATATTATGACTCCACCAAAGAGGAATACAGATATAATTACAATGCCGATATAAATCAACTAAATGTTTTAAAAAAAGCATATAAAGTTGCCGGTAAGGATGCATTAGTTGAAGTATTCTCAAACTCCCCTCCTTACTTTATGACCCAAAGCGGTTGTTCTTCAGGCGGGAAAAATCCCGTTAAAAATAACCTAAAAGACGATTGCTATGAGGATTTTGCAAAGTATTTGGCAAATGTTACCGAGTACATAAATAATGTTTTGAAAATTAGGGTTTCTTCCATTTCACCAATGAATGAACCCAATACAAACTACTGGAAAGCCTTTAGCGAAAAGCAAGAGGGATGTCACTTTGATGCAGGCAAAAGTCAAAACAAAATTATTATTGAAACTGCAAAAGCAATAAAAGATAAAGGGTTAAAACAGATACAAATAGTTGCAAGCGATGAGACATCAACATCAAAACAAATTACAGCATATAATAAATATTCGGATGAAGCCAAAGCTTTGATAAACCGCATCAATACCCATACCTACGGAACAAGAAATATCAAAAAGCTAGGAGATTTAATGCAGACTGAAAAGCGTAATATTTGGATGAGTGAAACCGATTGGAACGGTTCATCAGGTAAGAATGCCAGAGAAATGGG
>JAZUOA010000144.1:0-5690 GCA_045604445.1 Acutalibacteraceae bacterium | reverse complement strand
CCACATTTGAGGATGTGGCAGGAGCAGACGAGGAAAAAGAGGAGCTTGAGGAAATTGTCGAGTTCCTTAAGAACCCCGGTAAATACAACGATTTAGGTGCTAAAATTCCCAAGGGAGTTCTCCTTGTAGGCCCTCCCGGTACGGGTAAAACTTTGCTTGCTCGTGCAGTAGCAGGTGAGGCTGATGTACCCTTCTTCTCAATTTCAGGTTCTGATTTTGTTGAAATGTATGTAGGTGTTGGTGCTTCTCGTGTAAGGGACCTTTTTGATCAAGCTAAAAAAAGTGCACCATCTATTGTTTTTATCGATGAAATTGATGCTGTAGGTCGTCACCGCGGCGCAGGTATGGGTGGCGGTCATGATGAGCGCGAACAAACATTGAACCAGTTGCTTGTTGAAATGGATGGCTTCGGTAATAATGAGGGAATAATAATTATTGCGGCAACAAACCGACCTGATATATTGGACCCTGCTCTTCTTCGTCCCGGTCGTTTTGACCGCCAGGTTACTGTTGGCAGACCTGACCTTAAGGGCAGAGAAGAAATATTGAGAGTTCACGCTAAAAATAAACCACTTGGTCCGGATGTTGACTTAAAGACCATTGCGCATGGTACAGTTGGATTTGTTGGCGCAGACCTTGAAAATCTTATGAATGAAGCGGCTCTTTTAGCTGCTAAACGCAACAAAAAAGCCATAACTATGGTTGAAATTGATGAGGCGATAATCAAGGTTTCTTTAGGAACTGAAAAGAAATCCCATAAATTTACTGAAAGAGACCAAAAAATTACCGCTTATCATGAAGCTGGTCATGCCGTTGTTTCTCACTATTTGGAACATGCGCATCCTGTTTATGAGATTTCAATGATTCCTCGCGGTATGGCAGGCGGATATACTTTATATAGGCAGGAAGAAGATAATGCCTATATGAGTAAAAATGAATTTCTTGATGAAATTGTAAGCCTTATGGGCGGAAGAATTGCTGAAAAAATCAAGATTGGTGGTATTTGGTCAGGTCCTTCATCAGATATTTCCAGAGCATCCGATATGGCAAGGGCAATGGTTACTCGTTATGGTATGAGTGATAAATTAGGCCCGGTTGTTTATGGAAAGGATAATGACCAAGTCTTCTTAGGTATGGATTATAATCACACTAAGAATTATTCTGATACCTATGCAACAATTATTGACGAGGAAATTAAAAAAATTGTTACCGATTGTGAAGAGCGATGCCTTAAAATTCTTACTGAACACGAGGATAAGCTTTCACTTATCGGAGAAACTCTTCTTAAAATTCAAAAAATTGATAAAGACTTGTTCTTGAAGCTTATGGCTGAAAACTATAATCCGGATGATGATTTAGCTGAATCAGTTGATAATTCAGATGTTGAAAAAATAAATTCAAATGATATTGAATTTGCTGATAATGCTTCTTCGCCTGATAACTTCACAGAAAAATCAAATGATATAACTGAGTAATAAAAAAGCTCCTCAAGGTTTATAAACAAAACCTTGAGGAGTTCTTTTATGTTAATTAAAAAATTGATAAATTTCGGTGTAATTATAGATATAGCAATCGCAAAGCTTTTTTACGTCTTCCGGGTCAGATTTTTCGGAAACATCATTGATACCAACGATTTTATAATTGGCTTTTTTTGCGGTTTCAATGGCGTACAAAGCATCTTCAAAAATGAAGGTGTTTTCCTTTTTTGTTCCCAAATGCTTAAGAGCAACATCATAGATAACCGGTGTGTCTTTACCTGCGCCTACATTTGAACAGGTAAAAATCTCAGAAAAATAATGTAAAATTCCGTTTCTTTCAAGAGCTTTTTCAACAAGATGTTTATCGGTAGCAGTTGCAACGCACATCTTAACTCCGCGATTTTTTAGAAATTTTAAAAAATCTTCAACACCGTCTTTTTTTATCACTTCATCAAAATAAAAGCCCTGAACAAGTTTATTTACGTCATTTACAATTCCCATAACAGTTTCATTAGGATCAATGTTTTTTATATAATACTCCGCAGCTTGAGTCATACTCATTTTTACGAATTCGTCTTCAATTCCCTCAGGAGCCTCAACACCTCTGTTTTTTAAAAAGAGTAAGCCTATCTGACTCCAAATATGCATTGAATCCAATATTGTTCCGTCAAGGTCAAATATAGCGCCTTCAATATTTTCGAGAATATTTTTATCAGTCATTTTAAACCTCCGATTTTATAGCTTGAATCAGTATTGTCCCAAATTATACAAAGCTTACCTTTTTCTACACTGACAGTAGCGTTTTTGCCTATAAATTCGTTGCTTATTCCCAAGGGGAAATCAGGGGATAGGGTAGCGTTATTTAATTCGTAAAGAAGATTAGCTTCTGTTACACCTGTAGCTTCTTCTGAAACAGCAAAAACTGAGATGTTTCCCGAACAATCAGAAGAAAAATCAATTGAACTATCTTTGAGAACAGTCAGGTAGGTTTCGTTATTTATAAAAACAGCATTACCACCATTTTCGGCGACAAAGCAAGCCGCTTGTATGTTTGCAAAGGTATGGTCTAATCTTCCGCCTAAGCAACCGTATATAATAAACTCCTTGAACCCTTTGTTTAACCCTTCTTTGATTGCAAGAATAGTGTCTGTGTCATCCTTTTTTGTAGGGTGTAAAATTACATTATCACCTGTAGGAATAATGCCTTGAAATGAGTCGAAATCCCCAAGTATCAGATTCGGGGATATCCCATATTCATTTAAAGTGTTTAAACCGGCATCAGCCGCAATTACGAAATCGTCATTATGGATTTTTATTATGCTTTTATCTACAGGCAACGCACCAAAAATAATACATTTTGCCACAAATTCACCACCATAATTAAATGAGCAGAAATCAATTTGATTTCTGCTAAATTTGAAATATTCCGTAAGTAATTAAAGACATAATAATACCTGCAATAAAAACACCTATCGCTATAATAGGGAGGCATTTTTTAAATCTCAAATCCATCAATGCGGCAATAAGAGCGCCTGTCCAACCGCCTGTACCGGGTAGGGGAACTGCAACAAAAATAAGCAAGCCCCATTCCTGGTATTTAACAATTGTTTCTTTTTTCTTCTCTGAACGAGCCTCAAGCTTGTCAACAATTTTTGAGAAAAAGCTGAACTTTCTCATCCATTTAAAGATTTTCCTGATGAAAAGAAGTATAAACGGAATTGGAATCATATTACCAATATAGCAAATCAAAAAGGCCTCTAAAAAAGGAATTTCCAGTAATCTTGCAGCGATCATACCGCCTCTTATTTCAAGCACCGGGCAAAGTGAAACTAAAAAAGCAACTAATTGGGGAGGAAAATCATTCTGGAAAAAATCAACAATTGCTTCGACAATGCTTTCAACCATTTTTTTACCTCTCTATATAATTATTTTCAATTAAAAATTCGCGAGTAGCTTTTAAAATAGACTTATCATTTTCAAATTTTAAATTATTGTATGCGTTTTCGTACGTTAACCAAATGTAATCTTCAATTTCTTCGGGTTGTATGCGGGTTTTTGTATCCTTTGTTGTACCCGTAAAAATTACAACAGTTTTTTGAATTCTGTTTTGAATTGAATATTCAGATTTACTTTGGAAGCCCGGGATAATTGAAAGGTGCAATCCGGTTTCCTCAAGAACCTCGCGTTTTGCAGTTTCTTCTAAAGTTTCATCCTTTTCAACATGGCCCTTCGGAAAGCTCCAATTAGAACTACGACGATTTTTTATAAGGAGATAACGAATATCGTCATTTATTTTTCTGTAAACAACAGCACCGCAGGAGCGCTCGTAATAGCAGTCCAAGGTATATTGTCTGCCTTTTGTGTAAAATTCAAGTAGCTTACTGATTTCCCAATTTATAAATCTTTTTGATTTAGGGGAAGCAATAAGCTTTTGTTCACCGCTATCACGGAATTTTAAAATTGCAACAACTCTGCCATCAAAATGTTTAACGGGATTATCAATTCCTAAAACAAAAACACCCGAAACCGGATCAGTGGGACGGAATTTACCAATTGGTTTGCCGTGGTTCAGCTTATAAACTCCATCTTTGTTCGGCAGAGGTGAACCGACCGGGTCGGTTATGCACACTCTGATCAATTTACCTAACATGAAGTAACCTCACAAAATTCAAGAAAAATCTATTATGTATTATAAGGTATTTTTCCTTCGGTTTCAATATACAATATTCTAATAAATGGATATTTTTTAATCACTTTTTCATCAAAATGATATAAATTTGTTGAGTTGCTGACAGTTTAACATAAATAAAAAGCTTACCTCATCTGAGATAAGCTTTTTGTTTTACATCGTTTTAAAAAAATCAATAACTTCTATTGCCTTACCACAAGTCATTGGGCCTTCAGGACATTTTAATACATAGCAACTCGGACCATAAAATTTGAAAACATTTATATCAGCTTCACGCAATTGCTTGAGCATTTCAATTGCAAATTCTCTGATTTCCCATTGGGCACGGTTGCAGGAGCGCAATTTCATAAATAAAAGGAGCTCCCTTCCGTTAATTGTTGTAACGATATCAAGAGTGTTACCGCTTAAAAGAACATATCCGAGAAGCTCTTCTGAAATGCCCTCAGCTTTTAAATCATTGTAAAGGGTGGCAGTTTTAATAAATGCATCACAGTATCTTTGCTTGATTTCGCTGTTTTCAGAAACAGTTTTTGGTATTATATGCCTTGTTCTGTCAGTAAGAGTCAATGAAGGCACTTCTAAGGATTGGATTCTATGACGAGCAAAATGAGTAAGGCAGGCAAGAGAAACATTGTTTATTCTGAAAGTGAAAGTTGCAGCTTCTAAAGGTCTCTGGCGTTTTGAGCCAATAACCTTTTCTATAATTTTGCTGCATTCTGAATCGTTATCAATAATTGCATCAATTTGCTTGGTGGGAAGATTGCAAATTTCGATTAAAGCAGCTCTTGCAATAGCTTTTGATGGCTGTGGGGTGAAAGAAAGAAGTTCAACGGCAGGTTCAGTTTTAATCAATTCTTTGTCGGGAGCGTAGTTGAAAACCGGAACATCTTGAACCTGAGGTCTTCTGCCGTCAAAATCGGTGAATATACCGGGTGTTAATTGGCGAGCTTGCTCTAAAAGAGATTCACCTAACGTTTTTAATTCCGGGAAGGTTGAGCCTCTGCCGTAAATCATAGCGTAAAGCATGTTGATAAGTTCGCGTGCGTTAAGAGTGCAGTAAAAATTACTGTAAAGAGAATAAGGGAGAATAAACCTTGCATCTTCTTTAGGTACACCTGAATCTATCAGGAATTGGTATTCTTCATAGAGATAGTTCATATGCTTTATGTATTTATCGTGCACAGCTTTAGATTCAAAGTGCGGTACATAATAACCAAGTTTTGCAAAATCAACATATCTTCTCGATTTTACTGTAAAAGAAGCTAGGCGAAATTCAATCACAAATTGCTCAACGAGCACCGAAACATTTTGGAAAGCAAGGTTGAAAACTGTGTGTTCAACGGTTGATGTGTGACCTGAACGAGTAACCTTTGAGATAAGGTTAGCATTTTTTTGAGCATCCTTGGAAAGTTCCAAAATTTCTAATGCTGTACCGGACTGTGTTGAAATTCTGCCTGAAGCGGCAGGGATTTTTTCACCGGTATCTGTTAAACCGATAATTATTGCTTTTGAATTTGTGGTAA
>JAZUOA010000143.1:0-5288 GCA_045604445.1 Acutalibacteraceae bacterium | reverse complement strand
CCGGGAAGACCTGTTTTATATGGTACAACAGCCAATTTTCTAAGGTGCTTTTCTATGAGTTCCCTTGATGAGCTTCCGGAGCTTCCGACTGCAGACAGAGAGGTTCTTATGTCTGATGTTGATAATGGTCAACTTTCAATGTTTGATAACGTTGAAGCTGAACCTGAGCAAATGGAAAATAATAATGAAGCGGAATAAATAAGGAGTGATGTGATGACCTTTTTATATGTTTTGTTAGGTATCATTCTTTTCTTTGTTGTTTTGTTTTCTATTAGTTTGGGTGTTATCGTTGATTACGGTGAGAAAACTGTTGTTAAAATAAAATGGCTTTTTATAAAGATAATTTTGTTTGATTCTTCAAAACCCAAAAAAGAGAAAAAGCCTAAAAAAGACAAAACATCTCCGGATAAAAAGAAATCGGTTGAAAATAAAAAATCCGAGGTTGAAAATCCTTCAACGGCTAACCCTGATAATGAAAATGTATCCACTGAAGCTGTTGATAAACAAGGAACTGAAGTGAAACCGGATGCAACTGTTGCAAGCAACAAAACCCCGAAGCCTAAAAAACAGGGCAATAGTTTAATTAAGCAGATTTATTTAGACCAAGGTTACGATGGTTTGGAAAAAATGCTTCGTGCTTTAGGTAAATCATTGGGTGGGTTTTTCGGTAAGGTTTATAAAACCTTTACAATAGATGAACTTTATATTAAAATGATAACAGCGGGCGGTGATGCCGCAGATACGGCAATTAAACATGGTAAACTGTGTGCATGGCTTTATCCTGTTTTAGGTAAGCTTGTTTCTACTTGCAAAGTAAAAAAATATGATTTTGATATCAGTCCCGATTTTCTTGCATCAAAATCTTCGGCGAATGCTTATATTCGCTTTCATATTACGCCTATCAGGCTTACAAATGCAGTAGTTGTTTTAGCTTTTCAACTTGCATTTAAAATCTTGTTTAAAATTCTTTTCTCAAAGCAGAAAAGTGATAAAAGTAAAAAGATTGCAGCTGCAGTTATTGAGTCAGAAACGGAAAATGCAGAAGCAAATAATAAAAATATATAAGGACGGTGTTTCCTATGAAGGAAAAATCAGCAAACGGCATACTTTCAACAACTATTGAAAAGGTAAGAGATTTAGTAGATGTAAGCACAATTATAGGTGATCCTATAAATCTTCCTGATGGTCTTACAATTATTCCTGTTTCAAAGGTTACATACGGCTTTGCTTCAGGTGGCTCTGATTTCCCATCTAAAAACAATGTTGAGCTTTTTGGTGGCGCAGGTGGTGCAGGTATTACAATTAATCCTGTGGCATTCCTTGTTGTTAAAGACGGTGAGGTTACAATTAAACATATCGTTTCCAATGATAACGCTGTTGAAAGAGCAGTTAGCCTTGTTCCTGAAATGTTTGATAAGGTAACAAATCTTGCAAAAAAGAAAAAAGGCAACGCTGAAGAAGTAGCTGAAGATATTAACTAATAATTATAAACCGACCACCTGCATATTATTTTTTGAAAGCAGGTGGTTGGTTTGTTGAATAGATTAGTTTGTTTTTTACTTACTTTTAGCGTTTTAGTTGCTTTGCTTACTATTAATGTTGATGGTGCAGAGTTAGTTGTTTCCGCTGATTCTGCAGTATTGATGTGCGCGGATACAGGTGAGATTCTTTACGAGAAAAATGCTCATAAAAAGCGCGGAATTGCAAGCACAACAAAAATAATGACTGCGCTACTGGCTCTTGAAGCAGGCGGGTGCGATAGAATTGTTACTGCCCGGAAAGAAGATGTTAATGTTGAAGGAACATCTATGGGCTTAAAGCCGGGTGATAGGGTTACTATTAGTACCCTTGTAGCAGGTATGCTTTTGGAAAGCGGTAATGATGGAGCTAATGTTACTGCAACTGCTGTAGGAGGCAATAAGGAAAAATTCATCGGAATGATGAATAAAAAAGCAACAGAATTGAAAATGATGAATACCTCTTTTAAAAATCCATCAGGCTTAACAGAGGATGGGCATTATTCAACTGCTTATGATTTGGCGTTGCTTGCAAGCTATGCAGTGCAAAATAAAGATTTTTGCGAGGTTTGCTCTGCGAAAAAAATACGTGTCTTTTATGGTGGATCGGATTATTACCGCACTTTTTATAACCACAATAAATTGTTAGGAAATGTGGAGGGTGTTTTCGGAATAAAAACCGGATTTACAAAAGCTGCAGGACGATGCCTTGTTAGTGCTTCGAAGCGTGGCAATGTAACATTGGTTGCTGTAACCTTAAAGGCCCCTGATGACTGGAAAGACCATGAAAAGCTTTATGAATATGGCTTCGGTTGTATCAAAGAAAAGGAAATTGAATTTGATGAAGCCGTTGAGATTGCAGTAGTGGGTGCCGCCGCGAATTATCTGAAAGCTAAAGTAAAAGAACCGTTAAAGTTCTATACTTTCAGCGGTGATATCGATATTAAAACAGAAATATATTGTGAAGGTTTTTTATATTCAGGTATAAAAAAAGGTGATACTGTTGGTTTTGTGAGAGCTTTAGGCTATATGAATAATATTCTTTGCGAAACTCCGTTAATAGCAACTGAAGATATGCCATATAGCTTTATGCCTTTAGAAAAACCGCTCACATTAAAAGATAAATTGAATAAATTTTTAGAAGGAATGTCTTTTTGACGAATTAAATTATGGCACAGGAAAGATTACAAAAATTTTTATCTGAATGTTCGGTGGCTTCCCGCCGAAAATCTGAAGAGCTTATAAAAGCAGGTAAGGTTAAAGTAAACGGTAGAGTTGCGCAAATCGGTGATAAGGTTGATACCAAAAAGGATACCGTTACTGTTAACGGGAAAAAGGTTGTTGCAGTAAAGCAAAAATATTATATAATGCTTAATAAACCCAGAGGTTATGTTACAACAATGAGTGATGAGCTCGGTAGAAAATGCGTTGCAGAGCTTGTACAGGATGTTGGTGCGGTTGTTTATCCCGTAGGCAGATTAGACCGCGATTCTGAAGGCTTGTTGCTTTTAACTAATGATGGTGATTTTGCAAATGCGGTTATGCATCCGAGAAAGCATGTCCCTAAAACCTATCGAGTAACAGTTCGCTCAAACATAAATGATGATCAAGTGGCAAAGCTTGAAACCGGAATTGATATTGAGGGTGACGGAAGAGACACTCTGCCTGCATCTGTTCGCATTATTGAAAAAAGTGCAGGAAGAAGTGTTTTTGAAATAACTATTTACGAAGGCAGAAACCGACAAATCCGCAAAATGTGCGAAAGTGTTTCATTAGAGGTTATTCGCCTTAAACGCAATGCAGTAGGTTCTATTAAGTTGGGGATGCTTCAGCCGGGAAAATGGCGAGAGCTTACTGATGATGAGGTTCATAAACTGCAATCTCAGTAATTGACAAGATTTTGCATATTTAGTATAATGTTTGCTAAATAAAAATTCAGGTTTGAAAATCAGAGGCGTTAATAATGATTAGAAGTATGACAGGCTTCGGCAGAGCTCAGGTTTCTGCTGAGGATTATAATATTACCGTTGAAATAAGAAGCGTAAACCATAAATATAGCGAGTTCTACATAAGAATTCCCAGAAGCTATTCTTTTCTTGAAGAAAAGGTTAAAGCTCTTTTAGCAAGTGAGATTTCTCGTGGTAAGGTGGAGTGTTCGGTTCAGATTGAATCCGTTGCCGACGAAAGCGTAGAAATCAGTATAAACGAACCTCTTGCAACAGGATTTGTTAAGGCTATAAGCGAGATTTCTGATAAATATAACCTTAAAAACGATCTTACTGCAATGAGTGTTGCAAAATTTTCCGATGTTTTAAAGGTAACAAACTCGCCCGTAGATGAAGATTTATTATGGCAAAAGGTAAGCAGCGTTGTGGCTGAAGCTCTTAAAGAGTTTGTTTCGATGCGAGAGGCTGAGGGTGCAAAATTAAAAGAAGATGTTCTTTCAAGGGCAAATATAATTCTTGAAAATGTAGAGTATATTGAAAAACGTTCTCCTGAAACCGTAAAAGCATATTCCGAAAAGCTTCTTGAAAGAATGAAAAATGTTTTAGGTGAAAATAACATTCAGATTGATGAGGCGAGAATTTTAACAGAGGCAGCTATTTATGCCGATAAGGTTGCTGTGGCAGAAGAAACTGTAAGGTTAAGAAGCCATTTTGAACAACTTAATTCAATGCTTTCTTCAAACGCTTCAATCGGCAGAAAAATTGATTTTCTTATTCAAGAAATGAACCGCGAAGCTAACACAATCGGTTCGAAGGCTCAGGATGTTGATATAGCCCGCAGGGTTATTGATATTAAAGCCGAAATTGAAAAAATCAGAGAACAAATTCAAAATATTGAGTAAGGGGTTATTATGCAGTTAGTAAACATAGGTTTCGGTAACCTTGTAAATGCCGAGAGGGTAGTTGCAATAATCAGTGCAGATTCAGCCCCGGCAAAAAGAATGGTGCAATCCTGTCGAGAGAGAATGCAGCTTGTTGATGCAACTCATGGCAGAAAAACAGAAGGCATTATAATAACCGATACTGATAGCGTTGTTTTGTCTTATCTTACGGTTGAGCAGTTAGCCGCAAGGTTTGAAAGGAGTGAAGTGGATGAGTAAGGGTGTTCTCTTAGTAGTTTCTGCTCCTTCGGGTTGCGGTAAGGATACAGTTATAGAAGCTTTGAAACACAGTGATTTTGATTTCGAAAAAACAGTTTCAGCAACAACTCGAGATATGCGAGATGGTGAAGTTGATGGTGTTGATTACACCTTTATAACTAAGGAAGCTTTTTTAGACAGAATAGAACAAGGCTATTTTTTAGAACATACTGTTTATAGCGGTAATTATTACGGAACTCCTAAAACCGAGGTTGAAAAGCATCTTGATAAAGGTGCTTGCGTACTTATGAAAATTGAGGTTGAAGGTGCAGGCAATATTCGCAAAATAATGCCTGATGCTGTAACAGTTTTTTTGGTTCCGCCCTCAATGGAGGAGCTTGAAAGAAGGCTCAGAGGAAGAGGCACGGAAACAGAAGAAAGCTTTAGGGAACGCTTTGCAACCGCTAAAGAGGAGCTTAAACGAGCTCCTGAATATGATTATATTGTTGTTAACGACATTGTTGAAAATTGTGTTGAACGAATCCGTAACATTGTTGAAACGGAAAAACTTCGTTATTCAAATGTTAAAGACTTTGTCGATGATTTATTAAATAATTAATAGATATAGAAAGGATAATATATTATGCTTAATCAAGATCTTAGTAAAGTGCTTACAGGCCATATCA
>JAZUOA010000142.1:0-4195 GCA_045604445.1 Acutalibacteraceae bacterium | reverse complement strand
GTTCAGGCTCATCCCGATAAAGCCTTTTCCAGAGTTAATTTTAACTCTGATTTCGGCAAAGCAGAATCCTGGCTTGTGCTTGCTACCAGGGATGATGCTTGCATTTATTTCGGCTTCAAGGAAGGCGTAACAAAAGAAATGTTCGAATCAGCGGTAGAAACAAGCGAAACCGATAAAACCGCTATGGAAAAACTGCTCAACAGAATATCGGTTAAAACAGGTGATGTTTATTTCATCCCGGCAAAAGCGGTTCACGCAATTGGTGCAGGTTGTCTTATCCTTGAAGTTCAAGAGCCTACTGATTTTACAATTCAACCCGAGCGTTGGTGCGGTGATTATCACCTTTCAGACAATGAAATGTATATCGGTTTAAATAAAGAAACTGCTTTGGATGTTTTTGATTTTTCATACAATCTCAAAAGGGTTGAGAAGGAGTGCAAAAAAACACCAATAACTGTTTTCAATGATAACGGTTGCAAAAAGGAAATTCTTATTGGTAAAAATGACACCTCCTGCTTCGGCGTTGAAAGGTATATAATAGAAAATGGCGAAACCGAACATTTAAACGGACCTTGTGTTTATGTTGTAACAGATGGATGCGGAACGCTTTTTTGTAATGAGTATAAAAAAGAAATTAAAAAAGGTGACTATTTCTTTATGCCTTATTCATGCAACAAAACCTATAAAGTAAAAAGCGAAAGCAGCTTAACCCTTGCCGCCTGCATTCCTCCGGAGGTTTGATTTATGCTTAAATTTTTAAAAAAGCTTGAAAAATATATACCCAAAACTACAAAAGAGTATATAAATGAGCTTTCAGATTATTCTGACGAAGAAAAATGCGAGATTATATTTAACGAAACGAAAAAGCTTTTATCAATAGATGTTGCCGAAAGCTTATCTACTGCCGAAGAGCTTCTTCTATATGCTGAAAAAAATTATTTTGATATTTGCGATAACGATTATAAAGCTCTTATCTATTATCGCCTGGGTGAGCTTTATGAAAAGCATTATGAGGATTTCTCCAAAGCCTACGAAGCATATGAAAAATACACGCTATTTAACAGCAAATTTGGCGGAGAACACTCTTTACTTTTAAGAATTATTCTTCTCCGGGATAATTTCAAGTATTCCGATGAGCTTGAAAAAGAGCTCAGAATGAGCTATGGTGAAATCGATTTAGGCCTCAGAAGCGACCGCCTCTTTGAAAACATAGGTTCCCTTATAGTTGCAAAAAACGAAGGTGGCAAAGAGGAGCTTTGCAATGAATATATTAAGAGAATCAAAAATATTATTAAGGCTGATGAACTATTCTTTCCTGACTTTATTTTCAAAAAGGATACAGTCAGAGATGTTTTAGAAATACCTCAAAAAGTTTTTGATTATGTAGATTCGCTTTAATAAGCCGGAAAAGGATGCCCAATCGGGCATCCTTTTGTAATTTTGAAATATTTATAGCTAACAACTTATCTCACCTTGTATATATGCGGCACTCTTGTTCTGAAAAAAGCTGATAACCCTGCAATAGAATCGGGGGCAATATCACGCTTAGGTAAAATTATAGCTCTGTGGTTTTTAGAAATTATAACGAAAAATTCATCAGTTTCCAAAACTTCCTTCAAGAATTCATAACGCAAAGAAGCTTCTGTTACAGTCATATTATTTTCAAACTTCTCGTAAAAATATTCATCATAAAAACCCATTGTAATTTTCGAAGGGCAATTTATACTGTTAGCTTTTTCAAAATTTTTAGGCAAAAGCTTTTTCACAGTATAAAAATAATATATTAAACAAAATGCATACCATAAACCAATAGCAATAAGCATTGAATATTCTGTAATGCTTAAGGCAGGTATTAACGCAAAGCACACGGCAATCGTTACTAAAACCAAAAAACGTTTTAATTTTTTTACAGTAGCATCATCACAATGCTTAACATATAGTTCTGCAAGTTTTTTATTTTCATAATCCGTGTAAACCGTATTAAACTCTATATTCATAAAGCACCCCTCACTTTCGTAGTCTATAACCCTTTCGATAAACGTAGTGCAAAATTATATTTATTAAACTCAAATTTGCCAAAAGCCGATGACATCGGCTTTCGCGAAACGAAAAAAGCGTTTTAATTAATCACAGGTATTATAATAACATATATCCCTTTACTAAACAAGTAAAAAGATTATAAAAAACCTAATCCCCCGCCCGTTAGGCGAGGGATCAGATTTTTTGGAAAGAGAAAATGAAATGATTAGCAATCAATGTCTAACTAATATATAACACTGCAATGTTGTGTAAATTTCACAACTTTGTGAACAAATTGTAAACAAATGCTTTTTGAATTATTTTATCATAAGCTTACTGATAAGGTGGCTAAGCTCTGCAGGGTCCTTAACGGAAACGCCGCTTATAAGGCAACCTTGAGCATACAAAAGCTTTGCATAATCTGCTAACGCATCTTTATCATTTTCATAAAGAGACTGCAGTTTTTCTGCAATAGGATGGCTTGCGCTTATCTCCAAAACAACCTCAGCTTTCACCTTATTATCGTTAGGCATTGAGTTAAGCACCTTTTCCATTTCAAGGGAAATTCCTCCCTCGCTTGTAAGGCAAACCGCATAGTTTTTAAGCTTATTTGTAAAACGCACGCTTGAAACCTCCGTGCCAAGAGCTTCTTTTATTTCATCCAGCATATCCTTTGATGCCTCATTTTTCTCGTTTAACTGAGCTTTTTCCTCTTCAGTATCAATATCAAACTTTTCATCGCAAATATTCTGGAAGCCCTTGCCCTCATACTCCATAAGCATTTTCAAGCAAAATTCATCAACATATTCAGTAAGGTAAAGCACCTCAAAGCCCTTTTCCTTAACTGCATCAAGCTGGGGAAGCATCTCTATTTTTTCGGTTGTTTCGCCACAAGCGTAATAGATTTTATCCTGAGAATCTTTGAGATTTGCAACATACTCTGCTAATGTAACATATTTCTTTTCTTTTGAAGAAACAAACATTAAAAGATCCTTCAATTCATCCTTATGCATACCGTAGCTGTTGTAAATACCAAATTTAATTTGCAAACCAAAGGTTTTGAAAAACTCCTCGTAAACTTCACGCTCATTATTGAGTATTTTTGAAAGCTCATTCTTAATTTTTTTCTCAATTGTTTTGGCAATAAGCTTCAACTGACCATCGTGCTGCAAGGTTTCGCGGGAAATATTAAGAGAAAGGTCTTCGCTATCTACAAGGCCTTTAACAAAGCTAAAATAGTCGGGAAGCAAATCCGAGCATTTTTCCATAATAAGCACACCGCGGGAATAAAGCTGTAAGCCCTTTTCAAAATCCTTAGTATAATAATCATAAGGCGGGTGCTTAGGTATAAACATTAAGGCGTTATAGGTTGCGTTGCCTTCAGTTTTTGAATGTATCACCTTTAATGGTGCTTCATAATCGTAAAACTTATCTGCGTAAAAGGAATTATATTCTTCAACATTTATTTCAGACTTATTCTTTTTCCACAAAGGAACCATACTGTTAAGAATTCTTTCCTCAACAATATCTTCGTATTCATCCTCTGTTCCCTCTTTAAGGCGGCTTGTTTCAAAATCCATCTTAATAGGATGACGGATATAATCAGAATATTTTTTAACAAGGGCTTGAATTTTATAAAACTCTAAAAACTCGCTATAATTTTCATCTTCCGTATCATCTTTAATGTAAAGGGTTATAACTGTTCCGAAGGAATCCTTTTGCGCTTCCTCTATTGTGTAGCCATCTGCTCCGTCAGATTCCCATTTAAAAGCCTTTTCCTCACCGTAAGCCTTGCTTAAAACAGTAACCTTACCGCTTACCATAAAGGCAGAATAAAAGCCAACACCAAATTGACCAATAATATCAACATCCTCGGTTTTTTCGTTTTCAGCCTTAAATGCCTGGGAGCCGCTTTTGGCAATTGTGCCCAAATTATTTTCGAGCTCATCTGCAGTCATTCCGCAACCGTTATCGGTGATTGTAAGCGTCCTCTTTTCCTTATCTGCCTCAAGCTTAATAATAAATTCATCCTTGTTAAGACCAATTTCAGAATCAGTAAGAGAGCGGAAATAAAGCTTATCAAGGGCATCGCTCGCATTAGAAATAAGCTCTCTTAAAAAAATCTCTTTATGGGTATAAATGGAATTTATCATTAAATCCATAAGCTTCTTCGACT
>JAZUOA010000141.1:0-2387 GCA_045604445.1 Acutalibacteraceae bacterium | reverse complement strand
AGAAAGAGCATTTTACAGAGCACAGGCTAATCACCTTGAGCCACTTTTTCAAGTAGGCAAAGGTGGTATGAGCGATGCGCTTATAAAACAAACAGATGATGCACTCAGAGCAAGAGAGCTGATAAAAGTTAAGGTTTTGCTTGAGTCTTCTCCGATTACACCGAGAGAAACTGCAGACGAGCTTGCAAAAGCAACAGGCGCTGATGTTATTCAGGTAATCGGTGGAGTAATTGTTTTATACAGAGAAAGCCCTGAGCTTAAAGAAAAAGCAGAGCAAAAGGAACGAAATAAGAAAAAGGCAGCAAAGCTTCAAAAAGAAAAGCTCTATGCTGCTAAAAGGGAAAACAAAAAAATAACATTTAAAGCCAAAGGCAAAAGAAAATGAGAATCGGCATTTACGGTGGCACATTTAACCCACCACACTTCGGGCATAAAAAATTAGCACTTGAACTTAAAGAAAAGGCTGAGCTTGACAAGGTAATAATAATTCCGACCTTTGTTCCACCTCATAAGCAAGGAAGCAATATTGCGCCTTCTGTTCATCGAATAGAAATGTGCAAGTTACTTTTCACTGAGGATTTTTTTGAAATTTCTGATATTGAGATTGCAAGAGAAGGCAAAAGCTACACCTATGATACTTTATGTGAACTTAAAGAAATCTATCCTGATGATGAGCTTTTCTTGATTATCGGCTCTGATATGCTTTTTTGCTTTCATAAATGGTATCGCTATGAAGATATTTTATCTATGGCAACTATTTGTGTTGCAACAAGGAAGGGCGTCATAACAAAACAGGAGCTTGAAAAATATTCAATCGATATTTTAGGCAAAAATATGGATAATGACGAAATCATTATTGCTGATTTTGAGCCTATTGAATGTTCTTCAACAGATGTTCGCTCGCATATTTCTTTGGGTTTAGATATTTATTCTTTTGTACCGAAGGAAATTGACAGATATATCAAAATAAATCTTCTTTATGAAAGTCCTTATATGGAATATAAGATAATGCTTAGAGAAAAGCTTGATGATTTCAGATTTTATCATTCACTTTGTGTTGCTGAAAGCGCAAAAATGTTAGCTTTAGAATACGGCGTTGATGAAGAAAAAGCATATCTTACGGGGCTTTTACACGATGTTATGAAAAACGCAACTGAAGAAGATATGTTGCAAATGATAAAAAAAGGTGATATAATATTAACTCGCATTGAAGAGAACAACCCGAAATTGTGGCATTCAATTGCAGGTGCAGTTTTTGTAAAAGAAGAACTCGGTATTGACGACGAGGAAATAATTTCGGCAATAAGATATCATACAACAGGTAAAGCAGGAATGACTACTTTCGAGAAGGTTATTTATATTGCCGATTATATCTCGGTTGACAGAAATTACCCTGATGTTGAAACAATGAGATTTTTATCTGTTACAAAAACTTTAGAAGATGCTGCGCTTTACTCGCTGCAGTTTACACTTAAAAATCTTTCAGAGAAAAAACAGGTTATCCACAAGGATAGTTTAGAGTTTTATAATGAATTGATTATAAATTCAAATGAGACTTAAGAAAGGATATACGATATGACAGAACTTGAACTTGCTAAAAATATAGTTAAAGTCCTTGACAGGAAAAAAGGCTATGATATTAAACTTATAAAAACATTGGAGCACACGATAGTAGGTGATTACTTTATTATTGTAACAGGTACTTCCAATACACATATTAAAGCGCTAACAGACGAGGTTGAATATGAAATAAAGCAACTCGGTGTTGAGCCTGACCATATTGAAGGCAAAGCAACAGGTTGGATACTTATGGATTACACAAGTGTTCTTGTTCATGTTTTCACAGGTGAAAGCAGAGAATATTATAATCTCGAAAGACTTTGGCAGGACGCTGAGGAAATCGATATTTCTGATGTTGTAACAGAGGATTGAATATCCACAAAATAAAGAAAATTAATTTAAACGGAGTGATAAATTTTGTATTACGATTTTAGTAAAATTGAAAAGAAATGGCAGGATAAATGGGAAGCTGCCAAGGTTTTTGAAGCAAAAGACGATTTCGATAAGAAAAAGTTTTATGCTCTTGTTGAGTTCCCTTATCCGAGTGGTGCAGGTATGCACGTTGGTCACATAAAGGCATATTCAGGTCTTGAGGTTGTTTCCCGTAAGCGCAGAATGGAAGGTTATAATGTTCTTTTCCCAATCGGATTTGACGCTTACGGTTTGCCAACCGAAAACACTGCTATTAAAACAGGTGTTCACCCAAGACAGGTTACCGATACTAATATTGCAAAGTTTACAGGACAGCTCAAAAAAGCGGGTTTCTCTTTCGATTGGAGCAGAGTAGTAGACACAACAGAGGTTGGCTATTATAAATGGACACAATG
>JAZUOA010000140.1:0-6061 GCA_045604445.1 Acutalibacteraceae bacterium | reverse complement strand
AAGACATAGAACCGTCCCCTGTCCTGCCCGATGGGCTATTGGATACGGTTCATTTTTATGGGATAGTGGGGTGGTTTCTTGAATAAAAAATCATTATTCATTAAAATTGCGGTAGACAATTACATTAGTAGTTTTTTATTTGTTTTAACAGGTTCTTTAACGACTTTAAAATTCTTTCAATCACTATCTTTTAAACAACACTTAATTGTAAGTGGGATATGTGCAATTTTTTCGGTTGTCATATATGCACATATATGTATTAAACAAAAATCCTCAAAAAAATTGCTTTTTGTATCTCTTGTTAATATACCATTATTTGTATTGTTTGCGTTACTGAATTATGTTGTTTATTCGTTTTTAGTTTCAAATTCGCTTACAATTGAACTGAATTCAGCTAGTGGTATTTATATAATGTTTTCAATGGGTATATATTTAACAACCTCATTAGTCTTAAGAATTTTAATATTATTTTTAAGACTAATGGCAATGAAAACCATTCAGTAATCAGGGGACGGTTAGCGTGAAAACCTCAGCTAAGAAAGAGTAAAAAGGGAACAAAAAGATAAGCCCATATGAAATGAGCGGAAATATTAAAAGAGAAGAATCAACTTTGATACTTACTCATAGGAATTAGCACAGGGGATGGTCAAGACCATCCCCTACATTTGCACTATCGCACTGATTGCGAAAGGAAAATTAAACTACCCACCACCATTGCCAAAGGCAACGGTCCCCCTCCCTATTCAGCAAAGCTGAACAGGGATGATAGGCTTCGCTTTTACCGCAAGCTATCTCACTACACTTCGGGCCGGTCAAGACCGTCCCCTACATTTTCACTATCGCACTGATTGCGAAAGGAAAACCAGACTACCCACCATCATTGCCAAAGGCAACGGTCCCCCTTCCTATTCGGCAAAGCTGAACAGGGATGATAGGCAATGTTTTAATTTACAAAGTTTTAAAACTATATCCTTGTTCGTGGGCAAAGTTGATAATATCTCCCAATGCTTCAGCATTATCAGGTGAAACAGCGTGGAGAAGCAGCACGCAACCCGGATGCAAGCGCGAAGTAACTGTTTCGTAAGCATACTGCTTACCTTTAGGATTATTTATATCCCAATCTGCATATGCGCTTGACCAAAATACCGAAGTAAAGCCTATGCTTGCAACAAGCTCCAAGGCATTTTCAGAGCAAGCTCCTTCAGGAAAACGGAAATAGGTTGAAGAATAACCGAAATGCTCGCGCAAATAATTATCAAGTTGGGCTATTTCGTTAACCATTTGAGTTCTTGAAATTGTTGAAAAATTGGGATGGGTATTTGAATGGTTGCCTACAATATGCCCCTCTTTTATCATTCTTGCAATAAGCTCAGGGTTTTCTTTAACATTAGGAAGCGTAACAAAAAATATCGCTTTAACTTTTTTCTCTTTCAGCGTATCTAAAATTTTATCTGTGCAACCATTTTCATAACCGCAATCGAAGGTAAGATATATTGTTTTTTCTCCGCCTGTATCCAGGCAAATTGCGCTATATTTTTCATATAGTTTTTGATTATTCACGGATATCTCATGGGGCTTTCCATTTTCAGAAACGCCATAGCTATGATTATGGGCCTTGGTTGAAAGTCCCCTTAAATTATCAGGGTCAACAACAGGATATTCCGCCTTTGGCAAAGGCTCTAATCCCGTATAGGTTTTATCTGTTCCCGTGTTTTTACCATAAAAGGATTTTGGCTCTATCCTTATATTTTCCATCGGTGCGGGTTGAGGCGCCTCGGTGCTTTGCGATTCGCTTTCAGCAGCGCTTTGCACTTGGGTTGTTGAAGGCTCTCTTGTTGTTTCGGCAGAAGTTTGAGCATCGCTTGAAAAAGATGTTATTTCTCCCCCGCTCTCTTTACCGCAACCAAAAAGCGCACCGGATAAAGATAATATAAGTATAATTGAAATAAATTTTTTTAACATAAAAAACCTCCGTTTTTATTTTGCAGAGCCGATTTTAATAGGCTCTGCTTTCCTTAATTACTTGAAAACATACTGCATATTATCCATTATTTTTGCAGTTTTCTTAGCGATTTTTTTCATTTTAGATTTTGTGCTTTTGTTTGAATTGAAAATGCCTGCGGTAATTGCCGCTGCAGTTCCCACCGCCATAACAGCACCGCCGATTTTCATTGCGCTCTGAGTTTTATTTGTCATAATTACACCTCCCTTAAAAAGTTTGCCCTACAAACAAAAATCTATTGATAATAATAATTGGAAAGTATATAATAAGAAATAATCTGGTTATATAAAAAAACTCTTTTTTGATACTTTTTATAAAACCAAAGCACAGGTATAATACAATCATTCTAAATAAAGGTGGGTTTATTTATGGAAAACCAAAAAAGACTTATAGCTATAAATGATATTTCCGGGTTCGGCAAATGCTCGCTTACTGTTGCCATGCCTATAATTTCCGCGGCAGGTATTGAAACCATTTGTATGCCAACAGCAGTTCTTTCCACGCATACTGGCGGTTTTACGGGCTACACTTATCGCGACCTTACTTGCGATATGCCCGATATAAGCAAACATTGGAAAAGCATCAATCTTAATCCCGATGCTATTTACTCCGGATTCTTAGGCTCCTTTGACCAAATTGAGATTGTTAAAAAATTTGCCGATGATTTTAAAACAGAAAGCAACCTTTTAATTGCAGACCCTTGCATGGCTGACCACGGCAAAATGTATGTTATTTTTGATGAAAAATTTGCTAAAGCTATGGCAGAGCTTTGCGCAAAGGCTGATATTATTTTACCCAATATTACCGAAGCCTGCTTTATGACTGATAGCCAATTTATTGAAGGTAATCAAACAGAAGAATATATCGAAGACCTTTTAAATAAACTGCTTGATATGGGTTCAAAAAATGTTGTTTTAACCGGTGTAAGCTTTGAAGCCGATAAGCTTGGGGCTGTTTGCATGGGCGCCGACAGAATCCCCCATTATTACTTTACAAACAGGCTTCCCGGAGCTTATCATGGCACAGGTGATGTTTTTGCAAGCGCTTTTTGCGGTGCACTTTTAAACGGCAAAACTATTTATGATTCTATGAGCATTGCCGCAAACTATGTTTGCGATTGCATAAAACGCACTCAGTCTATGGAAAATCCCATTACCTACGGCGTTGATTTCGAAAGAGGAATCCCCTACTATTTAAAGGAATTAGGTAAAGTATGAGCGAATTAAATATAGTTTTAGTTGAGCCTGAAATCCCGCAAAACACAGGTAACATTGCAAGAACCTGCGCCGCAACGGGTGCAAGGCTTCATATAATCAAACCCATGGGGTTTACAATTGATGATAAAAAGCTGAAGCGGGCAGGGCTTGATTATTGGTACCTTTTAGACCTTACATATTACGAAAGCCTTGATGATTTTTTTGAGAAAAACCCTAACGGAAAATATTTCTTTTTCACTACAAAAGCAAGGCAGACTCACTCAGATGTTACTTATTCCGATAAATCGTTTTTATTTTTCGGCAAGGAAACAAAGGGGCTTCCTGAGGAGCTTTTATTAGAGCACCCCGAGGAATGCGTTAGAATACCTATGATTGACGATGCCCGAAGCCTTAACCTTTCTAACTCCGTTGCAATAGGTGTTTATGAAGCACTCAGGCAAATGGGTTATCCCGAGCTTTCTAACAAAGGGCAGCTACACAACTATAAATGGGAAGATAATAACGAATAAAAAAGCGAAAGAGGCTATCCACCTGAACGGATAGCCTCTTTCTGTTTTATGTTATGAATGGAGTTTTGATGTTAATTATTTTCTGATTGGCAATTGCAGCTACAACCACCACAATTACCCGAACACTTAGCTTGGGAGTTATTGGAATTGCTTGAGCAATTAGCGCTATCAGGGCAACCTATGCATTTAACGCCTTTTTTCTTGGATTTTATTACGTAAGCGGCTGCCACACCGACAATTATCAATATAACTGCAACTATTATAATGTTATCCATATAACCACTCCAAACTTTATAATTTATTTACTGCTTAATGCCTTTTCAGCTTTCTTTTTACTGTTTAAGGCATATTCCTCTTTTATCTTTTTGTTGCTTCTTGTAATAAGAACCGCAAGGATTACTGCAAATGCTACAACTGCAATCAAGCCGGGGATAAAGCCTTTACCCAAAGCTCCTGTTGTTATAAGAGTACCAATCTGATAAACAAGGTAGCCAACTGTAAAGCCTGTGCCCATCTGGAGACCTATGCCTGCCCAAAGCCACTTTGCGCTCTTCATTTCAGAGTTCATAGCACCAATTGCTGCAAAGCAAGGCGGTGTATAAAGGTTAAACATAAGGTAAGCAAGAGCTGCAACCTTTGTGATAGCAAATGCAGATGCAACCTCTGCGCCTGCGCCTTCCATAAGAGCAAGCTCTTCTGTATCTATAAGGTTTTCAAGCCCAACAAAGCAAACTGCCAATGTACCAACAACATTTTCTTTAGCAATAAAGCCTGTAACTGCTGCGGCTGCAAGCTGCCAGGAAAGAACACCCACAACGGGAACAAGAACATAAGCGAAAGGACCTGCAACAGAGGCAAGAATCGACTTATCTGCACTTTCTGCAACTTGGAAATTCCAAGAGAATGTTTGCATAATCTGAACAGCGGTGTTGCAAAGAAGGATAATTGTTGCCGCTTTTACTATGTAAGCTTTACCACGGGAAAGCATTGAAAGAGTTGCTCTCTTAAGGCTGGGAACTTTATATTCGGGAAGCTCGATGATGAAGAAGGATTTTCTTACCTTGTGACCTGCAACCTTGTTGACAAGTAAAGCGCCAAAGAAGATAAGAACAATACCTGCAAAATACATAAGAGGACCAACCCAGGATGCATCCTCAAAGAATGCGCCTGCGAAAAGAGCAATAACAGGAAGCTTTGCACCGCAAGGCATAAACGGAGCAAGCATAGCAGTTGCTCTGCGTTCACGCTCGTTGCGGATTGTGCGGCAAGCCATAACACCGGGAATAGCGCAACCTGTGCCTATAACAAAGGGAATTATGGATTTACCTGAAAGACCAACTTTTTTGAAAATCGGGTCAAGAACAACAGAGGCACGGGCCATATAACCGCAATCCTCAAGCAATGCAATGAGGAAATACATAATCATAACAAGGGGAAGGAACGCTATAACTGCAATAACACCAGCGATAATACCATCAACCAGAAGAGCTGAAAGCAAGGGGTTAGCATTAGCAAGAAGCTCCCCTACAAAAGCCTGACCGCCTTCCAAAATACCAACAAGCCAATCTGCAATCCAAACGCCCGGACCTGCCTGAGAAATCCAGAAAACAGCGTACATTACAACTGCAAAAATCGGAATACCGAGCCATCTGTTAGTAAGAATGTTATCTATCTTGTCGCCAAAGTTTTTATCTTTAGTAAGAACCTTACGGGTTTCTACAGAAGAAACTATTTTGTTTACAAATGCAAAACGTTTTCTATCTGCCTCTTGAACAGCTTTTTTATCAGTAAAGTCTATATCGCCCTGAACATAAGGAGGCTTCTGCCCTCTACCCTTAAGCTCTACCGCCGCCTTAACAACATCAGATACCCCACCTGCCGATGTTGAAACTGTTTTTATAACGGGGCAACCTAACATTTTGGAAAGAGCTTCAGTATCGATTTTTGTATCTTTTTTATCATTGATATCGCTTTTGTTTAAAGCGACAACAACCGGAACACCAAGCTCTAAAAGCTGAGTTGTAAAGAAAAGGCTACGACTCAAATTGGTTGCATCAACAATATTTATTATTGCATCCGGATTTTCGTTTTTTACATATCCGCTTGTTATGCTTTCTTCTGAAGTGAAGGGGGACATTGAATAAGCACCGGGAAGGTCAACTGCAATCAATTCCTCCGAACCGTTATAAAGGCTCTTTTTAATTGCACTTTCTTTCTTTTCAACTGTAACACCCGCCCAGTTGCCAACCTTTTCGTTGCGGCCTGTAAGGGCATTGTACATTGTGGTCTTACCGCTATTTGGGTTACCTGCTAAGGCAATTCTCACACCAATT
>JAZUOA010000139.1:0-4173 GCA_045604445.1 Acutalibacteraceae bacterium | reverse complement strand
ATCGCAACAGCCAAACTCGCTCGTGAAATATCTGATAAAAATTTAGAGGATAAGGTTATAACAACCGAGAAGCCTGTTAGCGAAGCTCTCGATAAACTTCTCGCTAATGATTACAAAATCATTGAGCCTGATGAAATTGCAAATATCTGAATATGTTAATCAAAGCTTATATTGCTGAAGTTGCAGTAGAAGGGCTTTCATACCATTTTGATGCACCCTATTCCTATAAAATTCCCGAAGTGCTTATAAACAATGCGGTGGCAGGTTGTAGAGTAATGGTGCCCTTTGGCAACGGAAATCGAAAAAAACAGGGGCTTATACTGTCGGTTAAGCCGTTATCAGAGGTTGATGGCAAAGTTAAATTGAAAAGTATTTCAGCGGTTCTTGATGATGAACCGCTTTTTGATGATGAAATGCTTTCCTTGGTTATCTGGTTAAAGGATAATACTTTTTGCACTCTCTTTGAGGCGGCAAAGGCAATGTTACCGGGCGGTATAGGTCTTAATTATGTTGTTTCGTTTATGGCGAATGATATAAGCGAAGAGCAAAAAAATAGTCTTAAACCCGATGAAAAACGAATTTTAGATTATTTAAAAGAGAAAAATTGTTACGTTAAACGAGAAAAAATAATTGAAGATTTATCTTTGGGTGCAGATTGCAAACTTCCTGAAAAATTGGTAAAGCAAGGTGTTCTTGCAACTAATGTTGATGCAAAACGCAGGGTTGGAGATTTAACAATACAAAGTGTGCGCCTTGCAGTTAATGAGGAAGAGCTTGAGAATGCATTGGATAGCTTAACCAAAAAACAAAAAAGCGTTGCAAGGCTTATGCTTGATATAGGTAGCGCTTCCGTGAAAGAGGTTTGTTATTTTTCCGGCGTGACTGTTGCAGTTATCAAAGCCCTTGTAGGTAAAGGTCTTTTAGAGCTTTTTGATAGCGAAATTTATCGAAAGCCGCGATTTGAAAGAACAAAGGTAAATGCATCTTCACCGAAGCTTACGAAATCTCAAAACGATGCTTTTTTAACTCTTTATGAAAAATATAAAGAACCCAAAGGTGCAGCATCTCTTCTTTTCGGTGTAACAGGTTCCGGTAAAACGCAGGTTTTCTTGAAGCTGATTGAAAAGGTTGTTGAGGATAACAAGGGTGTTATAGTTATGGTTCCTGAAATAGCCTTGACTCCTCAAACCTTAGGTATTTTCTATTCGCACTTTGGTGATAAAATAGCGGTTTTTCATAGCGCTCTTTCAGCCGGTGAAAGAATTGATGAGTGGAAAAGAGTAAAAAAAGGCGAAGCTAAAATCGCAATAGGAACCCGCTCTGCAGTTTTTGCACCATTTAAAAATTTGGGGCTTATTGTTATGGATGAGGAGCAGGAGCATACCTATAAATCCGAAATGACACCCCGTTACCACGCCAGAGATATCGCAAGATTCAGATGCGCCCATAATAATGCATTGCTTGTTTTATCTTCGGCAACGCCATCTGTTGAAACTTATAAAAATGCAGTTGATGGTAAATATACTCTTGTAAAGCTTTCTGAACGCTACGGGAAGGCAGTTTTACCTGAAGTTATTACAGTTGATATATCAAACACTCAGGGAGCAATAAGTAACGAGCTTTATGCTGCTGTTGAAGAATGCCTTGAAAATAAAAAACAGGCAATTCTTTTAATGAATAGGCGTGGATTTAATACCTTTGCGGTTTGTGGTTCTTGTAAAACTGTTTTAACATGCCCAAATTGCAGCATTTCTCTTACTTATCATTCTGCGAATAAGCGGTTAATGTGCCATTATTGCGGGTATTCCGCTGAATATACAGATACTTGCCCTGAATGCAATGAAAAAAGTATCAGATACGCAGGTTTCGGAACTCAAAAGATTGAAGATGAGCTTGAAAATATTTTTTCAGGCGCAAGAGTTCTCAGAATGGATGCCGACACAACTATGGCAAGGTACTCATATCAGGATAAATTAACCGCATTCGCAAAAGGGGAATATGATATTCTTTTAGGAACTCAAATGGTTGCAAAAGGTTTGGATTTCCCTAATGTTACCCTGGTGGGCATTATTTCAATAGACCACCAACTATATAACGATGATTTCAGAAGCAGCGAAAAAGCATTTGATTTGCTTACTCAAGTTATAGGCAGGGCAGGCAGAGGCGATTATAAAGGAAAGGCATATATTCAAACTGTTGAGCCTGAACACGATATAATCGAGCTTTCAGCCTCTCAGGATTATGAATCCTTTTATGAAACTGAATCCTTTATAAGAAAGGCAATGGTATATCCACCTTATTGCGATATTTGTTCTTTGACCTTTACAAGCGAAATTCAAATGCAGGCGTTTTCAGGTTCAAAGCAGTTTTTTGATATGATAAAAGAGGCTGTTTCTGAGGATTTTGTTGATGTAAAAGTTAATGTGTTGGGACCTATCCAACCGCGTGTCTCCAAAATAAGCAATAAATACAGATATGTTTTAACAGTAAAATGTAAAAATAATAAACGCTTTCGTAATATGATTAGCGAAACACTTATCAGATATATGAAATCACCGAAACACGCAAATGTTAATGTTGCGATAGACATAAATCCTCTCAATTAGGTGAAAGGAGATTTAAATTGGCAAGAAGAAATATAAGGGTTGATGATGACCCTATTTTGAAAAAGAAATCAAGAGAAGTAACTGAGTTTAACGAAAGACTTTTTACTTTGCTTGATGATATGAAAGAAACAATGTATGCTTCAAACGGTGTAGGGCTCGCAGCGCCTCAGGTTGGTGTTTTAAAGAGAGTTGTTGTAATGGATGTGAGCGATACTCGTGACCAGTGCCTGGAACTTATAAATCCTGAAATAATCGAGGTATCAGGTGAGCAAACCGGCAGCGAGGGTTGCCTTTCGTTACCTGGGCTTTATGGTGTTGTTACAAGGCCTAAATGCGTTAAGGTTAAAGCCCAAAACCGCGAAGGTAAATGGTGCCTTTATAAAGGCGAAGAGTTAAAAGCTCGTTGTTTTTGTCATGAAATTGACCATCTTGATGGTATTTTATATAAGGATAAACTCGATGAAGGTGAACAGCTCTACAGAGCCGATGCTGAGTAAATCGGAGGAGATATGAAAATTCTTTATATGGGTACGCCGGACTTTGCCGTTGCACCCTTAAAAGCGCTTTTTGAAAATAATTACAATGTTTGCGGAGTTATAACCCAACCTGACAAGCCCGTTGGCAGAAAGGCAATTCTTACACCGCCACCGGTAAAAACTGTTGCTATTGAGGCAGGTATAAATGTTTATCAGCCGCAAACACTAAAAAACGGAGAGGGTATAGAAATTCTTCGTGAATTAAACCCGGATGTTGTTATAGTTGTTGCCTATGGTAAGATTTTACCTAAGGATTTTCTTGAGTATCCAAAATATGGTTGTATAAATATTCATGGTTCTCTTTTACCTGCATATAGAGGTGCTGCTCCTATTCAAAGATGTGTTCTTGATGGGCAAAAATATGCAGGCGTAACATCTATGCAAATGGATGAGGGGCTTGATACAGGCGATATGCTCTTAAAGGAGCAGGTTGAAATAGGAGCAAATGAAACTGCAGGTGAGCTTTTTGACAGGCTTGCTCCGTTAGGTGCAGAGCTTCTTATTAAGACCCTTATAGCTCTTGAAAAAGGTGAGTTAACTCCTGAAAAACAGGATAACTCAAAAAGCAATTACGCGGCGATGCTTGATAAAACAATGTCTCCGGTAGATTGGAATAAATCTGCTGTTGAGATTCATAATCAAATTCGAGGTTTGGATCCGTGGCCTGTAGCTTTAACTTATCTTGACGGAAAAACCTTGAAGCTTTTTCGTTCAAGCCTGTTGGCTGATTTAAAAGGCGGTAACGCGGGTGAGGCAAAATCGCTAAAAAACGGACTTGCGGTTTTTGGCGGTGACGGTAAAGCAATTCTTATTGAAGAGGTTCAATTTGAAGGTAAAAAACGAATGAAAGCTGCCGATTTTTTGAGGGGTCATCCCTTAGAAGAAGGCTTTTCATTCAACAGTTAATAGAAATTTAACAAGTTATTCCATTATGTTTAACTAATTTAAGTTGGATTTAAAGTATACTTTAATCGGAGGTTGATAATATGCCCTTTTTCTATCATTTTGATTACTATTATATTATTCTCGTT
>JAZUOA010000138.1:0-5001 GCA_045604445.1 Acutalibacteraceae bacterium | reverse complement strand
AGTTAATGAGGTTTTTAGCCGTCTTTACGATAAAGATTTAATTTACAGGGGTAACCGTATGGTTAACTGGTGCCCTTGTTGTAACACTTCAATTTCTGATGCAGAGGTTGAATATGAAGAAAAAGACGGTAATTTCTGGCATCTTCTTTATACTGTTAAGGAAACAGGCGAGAAGCTTGAGCTTGCTACGACTCGTCCTGAAACAATGCTTGGCGACACTGCTGTTGCTATAAACGCTGAGGATGAGCGCTACAAGCATCTTCATGGTTGCCATGTTATTCTCCCTCTTCTTAACAAGGAAATTCCGATTGTTTGCGATGAACATGCAGATATGACAAAGGGTACAGGTGTTGTTAAGATAACTCCTGCTCATGACCCTAACGACTTCGAGGTAGGTCAGAGAAATAATTTACCTATTGTTCGCACATTTACTTATGACGGTCATCTTACAGGCGCTGAAGATAAGAAAATTGCCGATGAGCTTATCGCAAGCGGTAGAGCTGCAGAAAATGAACCTGAGGTTCTTGATTGCGGTAAATATGCAGGGATGACTACTTTAGAAGCCAGAAAAGCAATTCTTGCTGACCTGGAAGCAGGCGGATATATTAAAGAAATAGAACCAATCAAGCATGAGGTTGGTACTTGCTATCGTTGCCACAGTACCATTGAGCCAATGGTTTCAAAGCAATGGTTTGTCAGAATGGTTCCGCTTGCAAAACCTGCTATTGAAGCAGTTGAAAAAGGCGAAACAAAATTTGTTCCTGATAGATTTACTAAGAATTATCTTAACTGGATGAATGGTACTCGCGATTGGTGCGTATCCCGTCAGCTTTGGTGGGGCCACAGAATCCCTGCTTGGTATTGCGCAGATTGCGGTGGAGTTACAGTTGATATTCAAGCTCCTGAAAAATGCTGTAAATGTGGTTCAGTAAATCTCACTCAAGATGAGGACACGCTTGATACATGGTTCAGCTCAGCTCTTTGGCCGTTTTCAACGCTTGGTTGGCCTGATAACACAAAAGATTTAGAGCATTATTATCCAACGAATACTCTTGTAACCGGCTATGATATCATCGGTTTTTGGGTATCACGTATGATTTTCTCTGCGCTTGAGTATACGGGTAAGGTTCCTTTTGATACAGTTCTTATTCATGGGCTTGTTCGCGATGCTCAGGGAAGAAAAATGTCTAAGTCTCTCGGTAATGGTATTGACCCGCTTGAGATTATTGATCAGTACGGTGCAGATGCTCTCAGATTCTCTCTTGCAACAGGTAATAGCCCCGGTAATGATATGCGCTTCTTGCCTGAAAAGATTGAAGCAAGTCGTAATTTTGCTAATAAGCTTTGGAATGCAAATCGCTTCATTCTTATGAATCTTGATGATGAAGAGCCTTCGCCGTATATTCCTGAGAACCTTGCAACTGAAGATAAATGGATTATCAGTAAATTCAATTCGCTGGTTAAGGCTGTTCAAAATTCACTTGAGAATTTTGAGCTTGGCATAGCAGTTCAAAATCTATATGATTTTATATGGGATGTTTTCTGCGATTGGTATATTGAAATTGCAAAAATTCGCCTTAATGGTGATGATGCGGATGCTAAAAAGACCGCAAAAGCAGTGCTCGTTTATGTAATGAGTAATACCTTGAAGCTTTTGCATCCGTTTATGCCTTTTATTACAGAAGAAATATGGCTTGCTCTTCCTCATGATGGCGAATCCATAATGATTTCTGATTGGTGTAAATATGACGATAGCCTTAATTTCCCTGTTGAAGAAGAGGCAATGGAACGAATTATGGCTGCAATTAAAGCGGTTCGTAACCGCCGTGCAGAAATGAATGTTCCGCCATCAAAGAAGGCAAAGCTTTCTATTGCAACAAAATACACTGATGATTTTATTAAGGGCAGTGTGTTTATGACAAGGCTTGCTTCTGCTTCTGAAGTAGAGGTTGGTGAGGATTTTGAGGTTGAGGGTAGCGTTTGCGTTATTACTGAATCTGCTAAAATTTATATACCCCTTAATGAATTGGTTGATTTTGAAGCAGAAAGAGCAAGGCTTGAAAAAGAACTTGCTGCAGCCAAAAAAGACCTTGAATTTGTTGAGAATAAATTGAATAACCCCGGCTTTATGGCAAAGGCTCCCGAAAAGGTTGTTGCTCAGCAAAGAGATGCTCAGGCTAAGCACGCCGCAAAGATAGCAATGCTTGAAGAAAGCTTACTTAAACTCAAATGAATTATATTGAAGCAGTAGATTATATACATTCATTATTAAAATTCGGTGTCCGTCCCGGTTTAAACGGGATGGATGCCTTGTTGCATTTTCTCGGTAACCCTGAAAAAGAACAGAAATTTATACATGTTGCCGGAACAAATGGCAAAGGGTCAACTTCAACTGCTCTTTCAAATGTTTTAATTGATGCAGGATACAGGGTAGGGCTTTACACTTCTCCTTATGTAACGGAGTTTTTGGAGCGTGTTCAGTTTTGCGGTGAACCGCTTGATAAAAATGTGTTTTCTAAAGCAGTGAAAAAGGTGAAAAATGCCGTTGAAGCCCTGGCTGAAGACGGCATAACAATAACTGAATTTGAAGCTTTAACAGCTTGCGCTTTTATATGCTTTAAGCAGTTAAATTGTGAAGTTGTTGTTTTAGAGGTAGGTTTGGGCGGAAGGCTTGATGCAACCAATGTTATCGGCACTCCTCTTGTTAATGTTATAACCTCTCTTTCCATTGACCATTCTGCTATTTTAGGTAACACTATTGAAAAAATTGCTTTCGAAAAATGCGGAACAATAAAAGAAAAGTCTAATGTTATATGTTCATTTGGTCAACCTGACGGTGCTTTGGAGGTTGTCACTAAAACTGTTTTTGAAAAAAAGGGCACATTAGTGATTCCGGATGAAAAAAATGTTAAAATATTAAAGTCAGATGTTTTCGGAACAGATTTTTTATATAAAAATGAACTCTATGAAATTGTAATGGCTGGTGTTCATCAGGTTAAAAATATGGCTTGTGTTATAGAGGCATGCGAAATATTAAAAAAATATTTTGAAATAAGAGATGAAAATGTTAAAAGAGGTATAAAGAAAACTATTTTGCCTGCAAGGGTTGAGGTGCTCTCTCAAAAACCGCTGGTTATTCTTGATGGTGGGCATAATGCAGATGGTGCTAAAGCTTTTTTTGAGGCTGTTTTACCTGAAATTGAGAAAACAGACCATATTATTACAATTGCAGGTATGATGGCTGATAAAGAGGTTGAGCAGTCGCTTAGGCCTCTTATGGAAAAAACGGAGATTTTCTTTGCTGTAACTCCTGATAATCCCAGAGCTATGAGTAGTGTTGAGCTTGCAAAAATTGCCAGAAAATATTCCGGAAAAGTATTTGCGGTTGAGGATGTAAGAGAAGCAGTTAAAATTGCTTTTCACTCAGCGAATGATAACAGCGCGATTTTTGTTGTTGGTTCCTTGTATCTTGCGGGTGAGGTAAGAGAATTTCTGATTGATTTAATTAAAAATTAACATAAAATTTACTGTGTTCTATGTTGAATAATGCTTTATAAAATGTTAGAATATATTTGTAAAAACATCTCAAAAGGGTGGTATTATGGTTGAATTTGATGCTTTTGCAGGAGGCATAGTAATAGGTGGCCTTCGCAATATGTTGGAAATAAAAATACTTGTTTGCTATATGCTTTCTTCGATTGATATGCCTATAACGCGTAATCAACTTTGTGATTCTCTTCAGCAGACGGGTATCGTTAATTATTTTGATGCTAACACCGCTATTGATGAGCTTCTGGAAAACGGTTCAATTTTTGAAACAGAGGTTTCGGGCGATAAAATTCTTTCTGCTTCAGAAAAAGGGAAAAACAGTGCTCGTGAGCTTGAGAGCACGCTTCTTCCCGGGGTGAGAGAAAGGGTTGTTAAGGCGGCTTTAAATATAGTAAAAAGAGCTCGTTCAGAAAAAGAAAACACTGTGAAAATTATTGAAGTTGAAAATGGTTATGATGTAACCTTTGAAATTGAAAATATGGGTGTAAGATTATTTTCAATAACCTTAAATGTGCCTGATGTTTTACAGGCAGAGCAGCTTAAAGAGGGGTTTTTAAATGATCCAGGCAAGCTTTACGGAAGGGTTATTGATACTCTTATAAATTAAAGCAAAAATGAGTTTGCAATTCTTTGCAAATTCATTTTTTTATTTTTGTTGGTAATAATATTTTAGGATAACTTGTTTCATAATTAGGGAGGTTGATTTTTTGAAAAAAATAATAGCAGCAGTAATTGCAATATCCGTTGCATTCTTTTCATCATGTGGTATCAACGATAATGGTGCAACTACCGTGCCTGAGAGTAAGGGCTTACCGAATATTTCTAATAAAAAAACAGTAGTTTTTATTGAAACGGGTGAGTCGGGTTCTTTTTGGGAAGCTGTAGAAAGGGGTGCAAATGACGCGGCAAAAAAATTTAATTGTTCTGTGGTTTTTAAAGGGAATGGTAAAAACACTCTTTTAACATATGAAGCACAAAAGGCATATGTAGAAGAAACAATAAAAAGTAAGGCTGATGCATTGATTCTTTCAACTGTTGAAAGCGGATTTTATGAGGTTTTAACAGAAGCCTATGATTATAAAATTCCTGTTATTCAGTTTGAAAGCGGTGTAAGTGAAGAGGATATAAATCAATTGGAGGATTTGGAGAAAAATCCGATTGTGTCAACAGTTACCGGTGATGAAAAAAGTGCAGGTAAATTAACTGCTGAAAAGCTTTTTGAGAAGATAAAAAAAGAAATTGAATTAAGCGACGAAAATTATAAAATCGGTATAGTGTATAATGAAAAAATTCGCTCAGCTTCCCAAAGGGTTGAGGGTTTTATCGAAAAATTCACAGAGCTTTACGTTGACAGCGGCAAGATGGCAGTAGAGCCCGACCTCAATATTGTTTACGCCCCCGGTGCCGAGGGCTCCCCCGCTTACATACTGGCTACCGAATACACCGCCATCC
>JAZUOA010000137.1:0-5558 GCA_045604445.1 Acutalibacteraceae bacterium | reverse complement strand
GAATATGTAGCTGAAATAAAACTTCGTCATCTGAATCGCGAATATATTTTAAAACGCATAGCAGATGTTGAGGATTTGAAAAAGAATATTGCCGAAATGGAGGATATTCTCTCCAGTAAAGCAAAAATTAAAAAAATTATAGTTGATGAGTTGACTAGAATTTCTTCAAAATATGGTAAGGATAGAAGAAGCGAAATTATTTACGATACCGATGTTGAGGAAGAAATTAAAGAGGAAATTCCTGATTATGAAGCAAATCTTTTCTTCACGCGAGACGGATATTTCAAGAAAATTACTCCTCTTTCACTTCGCATGGGCGGAGAGCATAAGCTCAAAGAGGGCGATGAAATAATAGCCGCAGTAAACTCTAAAAACTCTGCCGAGCTTTTATTCTTTACAGATAAATGCCAGGTTTATAAAGCAAAAGCATCTGATTTTGAAGATCACAAAGCAAGCGTTCTGGGTGATTTTATTCCTTCAAAGTTGGAATTCGATAAAGATGAAAAACCAATTTATATGGCGGTTACAACTGATTATAAGGGTTATATGCTTTTCTTCTTTGAAAATGGTAAGGTTGCAAAGGTAACAATGAGTGGTTACGAAACTAAAACAAACCGTAAAAAGCTTATTAAAGCATATAGCGATAAAGCGCCGATTGCTGATATTATGTATATTGAAGAGGACACTGAAATTGTTCTTACCTCAACTGCAGGCAGAAAATTGCTTGTTAATACCGGTGCAATATCGTCGAAAGCTGCAAAGGATACAGCAGGCGTTAATGTTATGACAATGAAAAAGTATAGCAAGCTTCAAGGCGCTGCCCTTTATAAAGAAGGGGAGTTTGTTAAGCCTCATCGCTATCGCACGAAAACGTTGCCTGCGGCAGGTGCACTTTTAAGTGCAGAGGATACTGCTGAACAGTTGACTCTCGGATAATAGAACTGCCCACCGAAAGGTGGGCAGAGCAGATAAAGTATCACAATCGTTAATCACCAAAAGTGACCGTTAACACGAAAAAAATTGTGATGCAAACGCGTCAAAATGTTTATCTGCTAACAGTATTATATGATGAATTTTGTGTAAAATTCACACACATAAAAAATTTTTATTAAAAATGAAAAAAACACTTGCTTTTTTTGTTTGTATGTGTTATTATGTTCGGGCGTTGTGAACGAAGCAATGTTCAGAATCGAAAGGATAGTTGTTATGGATAATCTTTTATGGTATCATTACCTTATCGGTGCTGTTCTTATTATATCATCAATCGTAATCGTTGTTACTGTTATGCTTCAGCAGAGTCAGCAACAGGGTCTTTCCGGTGCAATTGCCGGCGGTTCCGATTCTTTCTTCGATAAGAATAAGGGCAGAACAATGGAAGCAAAGCTTGTTAAGATTACTAAAATCGTTGCAGGTGTTTTCTTTGTTGTGGCACTTGGTGCAAGCGTACTTTTCGCATTTACAAAATAATAAAAACCCTGTTTACAGGGTTTATATATGAGTTATTAGCTCAGTAGGCAGAGCACCTGCCTTTTAAGCAGGGTGTCCGGGGTTCGAATCCCCGATAACTCACCAAGGAAAAGGTCATACTTTTGTATGGTCTTTTTCTTTTTTTGTATATATCTAAACGGGGGATTCGAACCCCCTCGGCGAAGCCGAACAAAATTGGGTGAACGAGCAACGCGAGTGCGAAGGGCGGAGCCCTTCGAATCCCCGATAACTCACCAAGGAAAAGGTCATACATAAGTATGACCTTTTCCTTTTTCCTTTTTTTCTTTTTTTCTTCTTCTTGGTTTCTTTTTCTATTTCTTATAAATATATTCCAAAAAAACGGCTCCGAAAAATCCTGTTGAAATTAAGCTTTTTGCAGTTTCAAGTAAATCATCCTGTAGAAGAAGTAATTCAAAGCTGTTATATAAATGTGAAAAAATAGCAGTAATAATGAGGCAAAAATAAACGATGAGAGTAGTTATAATTAAATGTTTTGTTGTTTTATTCAGTTCTAAATAAATTTTTTTGATTGATATTATAGCTTTATTCAAGATTCATCACCTTAGTAATGATACTATAAAAGAAACAATTATTTCAATGGTAATTGTTTCTTTTAAAACCGCGAAATATTGCGAAAACACTTGAATTGCTACACTATATTTGGTATAATTGATAATCATGTATTCGGAGGTAGCAGATATGAAATGTCCTTTTTGTAGTTTTGAAGAAAGTAAGGTTATAGATTCAAGGCCTACCGATGAGGGTGCGCGTATTCGTCGCCGTAGGGAATGCATAAGCTGCGGTAAAAGGTTTACTACCTATGAAATTATAGAAAGCGTACCTATTATGGTCATCAAAAAGGATAAATCTCGCCAACCCTTTGATCGCCAAAAGCTTTTCAATGGTATTATGCGTGCTTGCGAGAAACGCCCTGTTTCCGTTAGCGTTGTTGAAAAAGCGGTTGATGAAATTGAAGCAGAAATCCAGAATTCTCTTGATCGCGAAGTTACCTCTGTAAAAATAGGTGAACTTGTTATGGATAGGCTTAAAGATATTGATGAGGTTGCTTATGTGCGTTTTGCCTCGGTTTATCGTTCTTTTAAAGATATCAACACATTTATGAATGAGGTAAAAAAATTATTAGAGTAAAATTATTTAAGGCTGCTTCGGGCAGCCTTAAATGGTATAGGTGCGGCGTATATGCCGTAGGACGAGGTGCTTATGTCAGGTTTTATATGCCCTGTTTGTAAGGGTTCGCTTTTTGCCGGAGATAAATCTTATTCTTGTGAAAACCGCCATTGTTTTGACATATCTAAGGAGGGATATGTTAACCTTCTTATGTCGCAAAAATCCTCGTTGAAGCGCCATGGTGATGATAAGCTTATGGTAAAGGCGCGGAATGATTTCCTTAATAAAGGCTATTATGAGCCTTTGCGGGAAATTGTTTGCGATACGCTTTCATCCCATATGCAAAGGGATTCAATAATTATTGACGTTGGTTGTGGCGAAGGTTATTATACCAAATTGATTTCAGAAAAAATTATAGGGGATTTATTCGGTATTGATGTTTCAAAAGATGCTTTGAAATTTGCTTCTAAATCAATAAATGATGGTGAGTTTGCTGTTGCAAGTGCATTTGATTTGCCTTTTTCAGATGCTGTTGCTGATTGCATTTTGAATATTTTTGCGCCCTCTGCTTATGAGGAGTTTTACCGCGTTTTAAAAAATGATGGTATTCTTGTAAAGGCAGTTCCCTTTGAATGGCATTTATGGGAATTAAAATGCGCTTTATATAATGAACCATATAAGAATAAACCGGAAAAACGCAATGAAGAATTGTTTGAGTTAGTTTCCGTTAATGAGCTTAAATATAAAATTAAAATAACCGATAAAGAAGATATAGCTAACCTGTTTAAAATGACACCTTATTATTATAAAACAGGCAGAGAGGATGCTCAAAAGCTATTATCCTTGAATGAACTTGAAACAACTGTTCATTTCGGTATTGAAATTTATGAAAAGAGGTAAAATATGTTTGAGAATAATTGGGAATCTTTAAATTCCAGAAAAGTGCCCGAATGGTTCGGTAAAGCTAAGTTTGGTATTTTTATTCATTGGGGGCTTTACAGCATCCCTGCATATGCTCCCAAAAAGGATTATGCTGAGTGGTACGGCTATTCCTGTAATAAGGAAAATTGCGAAACTCCTGCTCAGGAAAAATACAAGGCATTTCATAAAGAGCATTATAACTCAAGGCCCTATTATGATTTTGTAAATGAATTTAAGGGCGACCGTTTTGATGCTGAAAAATGGGCAGATTTATTTAAACGCTCAGGTGCAAAATATATCAACTTTGTTTCAAAGCATCATGATGGTTATTGCCTTTTTGAAACAAGCTACGCTCCTGGTCTTAATTCTGTTGAGTGCGCTCCTAAAAGGGATTTTCTCATGGAATTAAAGAATGCAATGGAAGGCACAGGGGTGCGCTTCGGTGTTTATCATTCGGTTTATGAATGGTGGCATCCCTACTATTTGGAGGACCCTGAAAAATATGCTTTAGAGCATCTTCATCCAATGCTTAAGGAGCTTGTTGAAAAGTATCAACCTAATACACTTTTTACCGATGGTGAGTGGGAGCATGAAAGCTCTGTTTGGCATTCAACTGAATTTTTACAGTGGCTTTAT
This sequence comes from Acutalibacteraceae bacterium, assembly GCA_045604445.1. GTDB lineage: Bacteria > Bacillota > Clostridia > Oscillospirales > Acutalibacteraceae > DTU089. The sequence continues at coordinate 1,385 of JAZUOA010000137.1, read as the reverse complement.
AATGAATCTTCAGTTAAGGATTTTATTGTTCCTAATGACCGTTGGGGTAAAGAAACCCGTGGCAGAGTGGGTGGTAATTTTACAACTGAATACGGTATTATTGATGTTTATCAGGGCGTTAAAAGAACAATTGATGATGTTGAGCTCGACAGGCCATTTGAAGAGTGCCGCGGTATAGGTCATTCGTTTGGTATAAACAAGGAAGAGGGCTGCGAGGATTATCTTTCTGTGAAAGAGCTTTTAAACACTCTTTGTGCATTGGTTTCAAAAGGTGGAAACTTCTTACTTAATATTGGTCCTGATGGTGACGGAACAATACCTCCGATTATGGAAGAGCGCCTTTTAGGTATAGGCAAATGGCTCGAAGTTAATGGTGAAGCTATTTACGATAGTGAGGTTTACTGCAAAAAATCATCTGATGGCGTTTATTACACTCAAAGAGATGGCAACATTTATGCAATAACTCAAAAATTTCCGTCAAAAGCAACTGTATTCTCTGAAATTGATTACAGTGAAGATTATAAAGCATGCCTTTTAGGCTCAGAAGCAAATGTTGAAATTATAAATGAAAATGGTAAGCTTTCTCTTAAAGCAGATTTATGCTCTCCGGAGGATGTTAAGTGCGAGCACCTTTTCGTTTTCAAGCTTACTAAATAATATGAATAAAGTAATAGGTCATTTTATAACTATAACAAAGCATCGCCATCTTGTTATAAAGCATTGTCGCAAAGCCGGTGTTTTTTGGCAGGGGCTTCGCCATGATTTATCTAAATATTCACCTACAGAGTTTTTACAAGGCATTAAATACTACACGGGTAAACGCAGTCCAAATGAGGGCGAGCGGGCTGAGTATGGTTATTCAACAGCCTGGATGCATCACAAGGGCAGAAACAGGCACCATTTTGAGTATTGGACAGATTACAATCCGGTTTCAAAACTTGTAGAGCCTGTTGAAATGCCTGTTAAATATGTTGCAGAAATGTTTTGCGACCGTGTTGCCGCAGGTAAGATTTACAATGGTAAAAATTATACCGATCAATCTCCTTTGCAGTATTTTCTGAAAGCAAAGCACCGCAGGGTTATCCATAAAAATACATCTGATTTGCTTGAAAGCCTTTTAACAATGCTTTCAGAAAAAGGCGAAGAGGAAACCTTTTCGCATATACGTATGTTAGTTGCTATGGATAAGGCCTCGAAAAATAAAAAGTGCTGAAATTACCTAATGTTTAATAATTTGTAAAAATTATTAGGGTATTTTATGATATTATTGTTTTTTTTAATGCTGTGTGCTAAAATATTTAAAACATCTCTCGGAGGAATTTATGAAAAAAAGTCCAATTTTTGCAGTTTTTGTGTTGCTTATAGTTTTAGTGCTTGCATTTAGC
>JAZUOA010000136.1:0-33969 GCA_045604445.1 Acutalibacteraceae bacterium | reverse complement strand
CGTGTATGTCCTCAAGGCGATAGCCTTGTATGTAATCCACCATAGTTGGTATGTAATTAATACGACAGGAATACACCTTTGGTGATGACATACAAGTTGACGCGTGATAACATACGCCTTACGGCGATTACATGCCACTCCTGTCGGATTGGATAAAAAAACACTGCCGAAGCAGTGTTTTTTGGCACCCGCAACAGGAATCGAACCTATATCTAATCCTTAGGAGGGACTTATTCTATCCGTTGAACTATGTGGGCATATTCATTTTTACACGATTGGTATTATACCAAATTGAAAGAATTTGTCAAGGTATATAAATTTTCTTTCAGGTATATATTCTTTGTTTTTGGAAATGCTTTATTTAGAGGAGTGTTTCTATGGGAAAATTTAACGAAAAAAAGAAAAGAGAAGAATTTAATCCGCCGCTTGAAATACCGGCAACTGCTTTTCGCTCTTGCCCCGAAAACTGCGAAGAAATGATAAATACTTACGGCACATATAATATTCAGGCAACTGCCAATAGCGTTAATGATTATCCTGCAATTGCTCAAGGGGCAACGCCCGGTATGGAGGAAAGGTCAAAAGAATTCTTCAGAGGTGAGGGTGATAAAAATCCTGCTGCCGACACCTCTGAAGAAGATTGCACTTAAGTTATATTTGATTTTTAGCTTCCTGCTCCGAAGGAGATTTTTCATCTGTTTCGGATTGGGAAGTTTCTTGTTTTTTCGGGGGATTTGTCAAGGGTAGCTTAACTGAAGCTCTGAACATATCACCATCAATTTCAATTACAAATAAACCGTTTTGGAGTTCCGCGAAACTTCTGGCAATTGAAAGGCCTAATCCGCTTCCGTCGGTCGTGCGTGAATTATCGCCTCGAACAAATCTTTCCGTTAATTCATCGGGAGTTATGTTGAGTTTGTCGCGACTGATATTTTTTACGGATAAAATACCATAGCCATCTTTTTTGTATACATCAACATAAACTCGTGTTCCCGTAAGTGAGTATTTTTTTGCATTTGAAAACAGGTTATCTATAATCCTGAAAGTGTGTTGGCTATCTGCTTTAACATAGATTTCTTCATCCTTTTCAGTTAAAACAAGATCAAGCCCCACGTTTTCTAAAACATCACTGTTTTCACCTACTGCTTGTAAGGCAAGTTCATTAAGGTTAACAGTATCAAGATTCATTTTTATGTTTCCTGAGGTTGCTTTGCTCGCCTCTGTTAAATCCTCAATAAGTCTTTGAAGCTTTCTTGATTTATCATCAAGAATATCAAGGTATTTGTTTGCATCTTTACCTTGCATATTGCACATTTTAAGGAGGGAAACGTAATTGATTATAGATGTAAGCGGTGTTTTAAGGTCGTGGGAAACATTTGTAATAAGCTCAGTTTTTAGATGCTCGCCCTTAATAGCGTTGTCGATAGCGCTTTGAATGCTGTCGCGGCAGGCGCTGAGATCAACAGCAAATTTTCTCAAGGGAGAAACAAAGCTACCCGGTCTTATAACTGTGTCAAAGGTGCCGCTTTTTATTTGCTCGGCAATTTCGCAAAGCCGCGAAACGTCGCTTAAATACTTGAATGCGTAAGCAAGAGCTATAGCGTTGAATATAACCATTGCGGTAATGGTTATAACAATAATATCGGTAAAGCTGAAAATAAGAAGAATTAGATTGATAATAATATAACCCGCAAGAGCTATTATCGTTTTTTTCCTCAGCACGCTGACGGTTTCACTTAATTCATAGTGGCTTCTTTTAAGCTTAGAGAGTTTTTTTATGGTGAAGCCGATAAGAAATCTGTTTGCGAAGGCTTTTGCTTTAACATTACGCTCTATATAAAGAATGTAATTTGTAAGAATAAGGGAGAAAAGTGCAAATAAAATGCCTGTTCCTGTCAAAATAACGTTGCTTGTCAGAAGCCATATAAAGCTGTCGTCAATAGGGCCGTTTGTAACGAATAAATCAGTAACGCCCAAGCAAGCAATGAGGAACCCTATTCCGAATAAAAGCATAAGGGTTATAACAGTATGAAGAACGAAGGGGATTTTATCAGTAAGAGATAGCTTTGTTGATCCATCCTCCATTTTTCCTGCCATAAATCTGGCGGCATTAAGAGCTACGACGGAAAGAAATGCAAAAATAAGAACGCAGTAAAGATAAAAGTCAGAGGAATGCTTCTCAACAGCTTCAAATGATTTTAAGTGATTATAAAAATCATCACCCTGCTTTAAATCTGCGGTTAGTTTAATATAAACGGTGCAGTTATTGAAATGCTCTCTGAAATATTCTTTATTAAATTCTATATAGCTGAAGCCACCTATTTCATCTAAGAATTTCAGTAGATTTGAAGCCTTGTATTTTTCGGGAACGGGGGAGTAGAGCTTCTCACCGTCAAATTGAACGCTGTAAATAGCGCGAGAATGTAGATTATTTATAAATTCATTGTATGATTGGTCTTTCGGTAAATTTGCAATAACATTGCCAGTTTTATTATCCCTGATAATAAAACTGATATTGACGAATTTGTTGATTGTGTTTTCTGTTTCAACAACAATGTTGTCATAAGAGGAATAAAGCTGATTGTAGCATCTTTCTTCAACGTCGGCTTTTATTGTTTCGTGGCTTGTGGCGTCGTTAACAATGCTAAAAATCGCGTAACGAAGCTGTTGGTATTTTTCGTTCCATTCTTTATATGTTGAGTAGCTCTTTTCTAATCTGAAAAGCTCCTCGTCGGAAGGAATCATTTCAACATCGTAAACAGTTGTGAAAACTCCGTTTTCATCCTCAAAGTCAACAGAATCCCAATCGTAAACGATAACATCGTTTTCATCGTAATATATCAAGAATTCGTCGTAGGTAATCCATGTGTCCTCGCTTTCAACGTAATAAGTGTCGTCTTCTTGGTTATAATATAGAATTTCTTTTTCCTTTTCCTGGTCATCGGGCTTAAGCTTTTTCAGCTCCTGAATTGTGTCAAAAAGCTTGATTGCTTTTTCTTCCTTTTCTTTCCAAAAGGCGATTTCTTCTTTGGCATATTCAGTTTTTTTGAAATCCTCAAAGGCCATTTCAGGACGGTAAATATTGATATTGTCCTTAAGTGATTGAAGCCTTGAAAGAGAATGAGACATAGATTCGTTGAAAGCAGGAGTGCTCGTATATTGCTTGCTTTCGTCAGCAAAAAAAATGCTCTTTCTGATTAAATTAAGACAGCTTGTTCCTGCAAGGAATGCAAAAGCAATGGTAAGAAAAATTGCAATAAATTTTACAAATGAATTGTATTTAGATTTTTTCAATTTTGTATCCAATTCCCCACACCACCTTTAAATATTTAGGTTCTTTAGGATTTATTTCGACTTTTTCTCTTATTCTTCTTATGTGTACCGTAACAGTTTTGTCGCCTGCCATGCAAGGCTCGCCCCAAACGGCCTCATAAATTTGGGTTGTTGAAAGTATGCATCCCAAGTTTTTCATCAAGTATTCAACAATGCCGTATTCGGTTGCTGTCAGCCTTACAGGTTCGCCATCAACTGTTACTTCATGTGCCAGAGTATCTACGCAAAGTCCGCCATTGATGATAACACCTTGCTTCTTTTCCTGGCTGCCTAATGAGCAAAAACGCCTTATCTGGCTTTTCACTCTTGCCGTTAATTCCAGAGGGTTAAATGGTTTTGTAACATAGTCATCAGCTCCAAACCCTAATCCCGTTATTTTATCGGTATCTTCGCTTTTGGCAGATAATAATATGATTGGTATGTTTTTTGTTTTTCTTATTTCAAGAGTTGTTTGTAAGCCATCTAAAACAGGCATCATAATGTCAAGTATAACGCAATGAATTTCGTTATTTTCAATGATTTTTAAGGCTTCTTTTCCGTTTTCTGCGAGAAAAGGCTTATAGCCCTCCATTGAAATATAAATTTCTATGGATTTGAGTATTTCTTTGTCGTCATCGCAAACAAGCACATTATACATAGAACTCCTCCTTTTTGCCTTTATGGCTTAATTCTACGTGGTTTTTATTAAGAAAAAATCAATAAAATTATTAAAATATTCTTACAAATTTAAGGTTTTAGACAATATTCGCCGTTAATCAGTAAAGTTTTATTTATTATAACAGAAACTTTTAATTATTTACAACATATTGAGACCTTTTTTTCACTTGCTTGTCCGTAAAATAAAACCAAGACTATTATAGGAGTTTTATGTATGAGTGTAAAGCAAGCGGTTAGGGTGCAAAAAGGTAGATGGGCAATAGAAAAAAAGAAAGCTTTTAAGGATAAAAGCTTTAAGCATATTGTATGTGCGCTGTTAGGTTTTTTCTTTAGCTTGGCAGGCTTTAATAAATCTTTTTCACCATTTGCTATCGCGTTTGCGTCAAGCGTTTCAGGGAGGTTTTCTTTAAGTGCTTGCATAGGTTCTGTTTTCGGGTGGGTTATAACGCTTGATTCAGTTGCGGCGCTAAGGTATATGTCGGCAATTCTTGCTGTATGCGTAATAAAAAATGCTTTGAAGGCTTTTCCGAAAATTTATGAAAGCTGTGCTGAAGCGGTAGGCGTATCTTTCGGGTGCACCTTTATAACAGGCTTAGCAATTGCCTTTGCAGAAGGGATAACGCTTTATACCCTTCTTTTTGCTTTTGCCGAAAGCGCTGTTGCAGGGATAAGTGGTCTGCTGTTTTTTAAAATTAAATCTGCCGCAGGCTTAAAGGGTGGAATAAATAACTTTTCGTCAAATGAAGTGACTTGCATTTGCATAAGCATAATGCTGTTACTGTTAGGATTAAGTGAGCTATCCCTTTTCAATGTTTATCCGGCGAATATTCTTTGTGGAGTATTAGTGCTTCTTTGCGGTTATTATAACCGCGAATCAGGTGGAGCAATTTCAGGCGCGTGTGCCGGAATAACAATGAGCCTTGGTGGCGGTGAGCCTCATCTTTTGGGTCTTTTTTCGTTTGGCGGATTAGTTTGCGGAGTGTTTTCTCAGTTTGGAAAAATAGCAAGTGTTATAGCATATATTTTAGCGGGTAGTGTGGTTCTTGCTATGAACTCAGGTTCGTTGAATTTACCCGGAGTAATAATAGAAATCATAGCTACCGCTGTAATCTTTTTTGTTGTTACGCATTTTTGGGATGAGATTTTGAAAAAAACGCTTAAGCCATCCTCTGTTTTATATGTAAGAGAAAATGTAAAATCTGACGTTTTAAAACGCCTGAAAAATGCCTCTGAAATATCAACTGAGATATGCACTTCTCTTACAGAGGTGAACGATGCTTTATCTAAATCTACAAAAGGTAATATAACGACTATACAACAAAAAACGAAGGAAAGAGTCTGCGGTTCTTGTGGCTTGTATGATATATGTTGGGGCGAAAATCTTAGCGAAACGCAAGATTCCTTTAATACGCTAGTAAACCTGAAAAAAGAAGGGGTTTTTCTTGAATATAAAACTGTTCCGGTTCATTTTTCTGCAAGGTGCATAAGAACAGAGAACGTTGCAAGCAGCTTCAATAAATTATACGAAGAATATAAAATACGCAAGAAAACAGAAGGCAGGCTAAAAGAAATGCATAATCTTGCTTCGGAGCAGTTCATAAATGTATCTGCATTGTTAGATTCTTTATGCGATAAGCTTTCTTCTGAAACAACATATGATGCTCAACTTTCCTCGAGAATAATTTCTTCTGCTTACGCTTGCGGTTTTCAGGCTTCTGAATGTACTTGCGCTATAGGTTCTTATGGGAAAATGGTTATTGAATTGAAAATAAAAAGCGGAAAAAATAATGTTGATATAAGCGAACTGAGTAATCGTATAAATATGCTTTCCGGGAGACGCTTTGAATTACCATTAATTGAGCGTAAAGAGCATTATAAAATTATAACCTATAAAGAAAAAGCAGAGTTCAAGGTGATAAGCTCAGGAGTGCAATATTGTGCAGATGACGAAAAATATTCGGGAGACACCTTTGCAACCTTTGAAGATGATAATGGTATGTTTTATGCGGTTGTTTGCGATGGAATGGGAACAGGTGCCAAAGCGGCATTGTCATCAGGGCTTGCAGTTATGCTTTTAGAGAAGCTGATTAAAGCAGGGTTTGGTATCAAGGCGGCGGTTAATACGGTTAATACTTCTTTGATTTCAAAGTCGGGTGATGAATGTTCTGTTACCCTTGACCTTGCAGTTGTAGATTTATATACGGGGTTTACCCAATTTTATAAAAGCGGTGCAGCGGATACAATTTTACGAAAAGGTAATAAGATTTTAAATATAAATATTCCCTCGTTACCATTGGGAATATTAAGCAATACCGAAATAGGCTGCTCCACGGGAACGCTAAGCTCAGGGGATAGCTTTGTAATGTTTTCAGATGGCGTTCTTGAAGAGGATAAAATGATTTTGAAAAAATCATTAAAAAGCTTTACTGGTGACAAGGTGAAGAGCTTTACAACCGAAAATGCAAAAAAAATAAGAGAAAGCCAAAAGAGCAAAAGAGATGATATGACCATTTTAACTATTGCTATTAAGGAGAATGACTGATTTTGTATAAGTTTACAGGGTTTACGGAAAGTGCAAATTTTGCTTTGAATTATGCAGTTGAAGCGGCTGAAAACATGGGGCATACTTATATAGGAAGCGAGCATCTTTTGCTTGGGCTCCTTTCCGATAACAGAATGGTTTCAGCCTCCGTTTTATCAGGGAAAAAAATAACCTTGAAGAAAACAGAGGAACAAATAAAAGCAACTGTTGGGATAGGAATGCCTACCTCATTAACACCGGATGATATAACGCCACGGTGCAAAAAAATAATCGAAAACGCTATTTCCATGGGCAGAATGCAACCGAGAAATGAATCCGGAACTCAGCAATTGTTAGTTGCGCTTTTAAGAGAAAATCAGTGTTCAGCTTGTAAATTATTGATATCAATGGGGGTTATTCCCCATGAGGTTAGTAGTGAAGCAACAAGCGAGAGTGATATACCTGATTCAAAATACTCAAAAACGCCAGATAGCAAGAAAACCACAATTGCAAAATATGGTCATGATATTACAGAGGAAGCCAAAAATGGCAGAATAGATCCTGTTATAGGCAGAGATAAAGAAATACAAAGGGTTATTGAAATCCTTTGTAGGCGCACTAAGAATAATCCGTGCCTTATAGGTGAACCGGGAGTTGGTAAAACCGCGGTAGCTGAAGGATTGGCATTAGAAATTGCCTTTGGAGAAGTACCGGAGTTTTTAAAACAAAAAAGAGTGGTTAGCGTGGATTTAACTTGTATGGTTGCCGGAACAAAATATCGAGGTGATTTTGAGGAAAGGATAAAAAGCATAATTGATGAGGTTTGCGCCGATGGGAATGTGATTTTGTTTATTGATGAAATTCACAATATTGTCGGAGCGGGTTCAGCAGAGGGTGCAGTAGATGCTGCCAATATTTTAAAACCCTCCCTTGCAAGAGGCGATTTGCAGATTATTGGTGCAACAACAGTTGATGAATATAGAAAATATATAGAAAAGGATGCAGCGCTTGAAAGGCGTTTTCAAACTGTAACGGTTGAAGAGCCTGATAAAGTAACAACTATGTTGATGCTTGAGGGCTTGAAGGAAAAATATGAAAAGCACCATGGTGTTGAAATATCAAAAGGAGCTATGGAGGCTGCCGTTGATATGAGTGTGCGATATATAACGGATAGATATTTACCTGATAAAGCCATAGATTTAATAGACGAAGCATCATCACGAGTAAAATTAAAAAAATATACTCCTCCCGAAAGCCTGAAGCAAATAGAGAACAAGCTTAAAGAGATAACTGATTTGAAAAAAGAGGCGGTAAAATGCCAGGATTTTGAAAAGGCAGCATCCTTAAGAGATGATGAGAAAGAAACAGCAAGGCTCTTAAGAATAAAAAATCAGGAATGGAAGGATTCGGCTCTTAGCAAAACTAAAATGGTTACAGAGGAAAATATAGCAGAGGTAGTTTCTTCGTGGACAGGTGTGCCTGTTTCGCAAATAACCAGCGAGGAAGGTGAAAAGCTTTTAAATTTAGAAAACTATCTCCATGAAAAAATTGTGGGTCAAAATAATGCAGTAGAAGCAGTAGCGAAAGCAATCAGGCGAGGACGTTCTGTTTTTAAAAACCCTGTAAGACCGATAGGCTCTTTTTTATTTTTAGGACCAACAGGTGTTGGGAAAACTGAGTTAACAAAAGCTCTTTCCGAGTGTTTGTTCGGTTCAAGCCAAAAAATAATAAGAATTGATATGTCAGAATTTATGGAAAAACATTCTGTTTCTAAGCTTGTTGGTTCACCTCCGGGATATGTGGGCTTTGAGGATGGAGGTATACTTACCGGAAAGGTAAGGAGTCATCCATATTCAATAGTTCTTTTTGATGAAATAGAAAAAGCAGATGTTGATGTATTTAACATCCTTTTACAAATTATGGAGGATGGAGTGCTGACTGATTCTAACGGAAAAAAAGCTGATTTTAAAAATTGTGTAATAATTATGACATCAAATATAGGTGCAGAGCTGATAACAAACAATAAAAATGCGATGGGTTTTTCATCAGATAAATCAAAGGATAGCAGAGCAGAAAGAATTAAATCTCTGGTAGGTGATGAGATTAAACGGTTTTTTAAGCCTGAATTTATAAATCGTATAGATGAAATTATAATTTTTGATTCCTTGAGTGAAAATGAAATAAAATCTATTGCAGAGCGTATGCTTAATGAAATCTCAATTCGTTGCAAAGCAGCTGATATTGAGGTGGAATTTGATAAAAGCGTTGTGGATTATGTCAGCAAAAACGGATACGACTCCCTTTATGGTGCGCGTCCGTTGAGGCGCGCGGTAACCTCATTTGTAGAAGATGCTTTATCTAATGAGTTTCTTCTGGGTAATATAAAAAAAGGCAAAAAATATAATTGCAGAGAATATGAGGGAGAATTATTAACAACAGAACAATAAAAATAGCTGAATTACTGTAAAGCAGTTATTTTGGGTTTATAAAAGACTGAAACTCCGTAAGGTTAGCCTTGCGGAGTGTTTTTGTAAAGTGTTACGGGGAAATGTTTAATAAAACCTTGCTTAATAAAGTGTATCTGTTTTGTTGACTTTTTAAAAAAAGAAAACTATAATAAGTATTATATTATCAAGTATAAAATAGGGGTGGTGTTTTTGCGTAAGTTTTTTTCATTTTTGGTTTCAATGGTTTTAGTTTGCGGTATTATTTTCTGCGAGCCGATAACCGTATCGGCAGGTCTTCTTGATGTTACTAAAAAAGGTGAAATGTGCGACACTTCATCTTCTGAAAATCAACCAATTTACTGGGAGCTTACATATAACACATTTTCCGGAGAAGCCGCGCTAAAAATAAGCGGCAATGGATATATGCCTAACAATGCGGATACCTCTTGGGTTCCTGTTCTTTATAAAAGCGGCTGCTACATAACAGATTTAACCATTGAAGAAGGTGTTAAAAGCATCATGAACGATGCTTTTAGCGGAGAGATGTATCTTACAAGTGTGAAACTTCCGTCATCTTTAGAAAGAATTGGTGAAGGTGCTTTCAGTAACACCGGCATAACAGAAATTACCATTCCGCAAAAAGTTTGCTATATTGACAGCACAATGTTTAACAGTGCTCAAATGTTAAAATACACAGTTAGCAAAAATAACCCTTATTATTCATCTTCCAATGGTGCGATTTATTCAAAAGATGGTTCTGTTCTGGTGGCATATCCCTGTGGTCAATTTGTACAGGATAAATCACATAGTGCAATAATTCCGAAAACAATTACCTCTATAGGTAATTATGCATTTTACAACTGCACTGCTGAATCGATGAAAATTCCCTCAAATATAAAAACAATAGGAAAACAAGCGTTTGCGGGTAACACAGCTCTTGAAAATCTTGTTATTGAAAATGGTGTTGAATCAATTTACGATGGGGCATTTCTTGCATGTAAAGCTTTGCGTAATGTGAGATTGCCCAGGTCAGTTACATATTTAGGCTTTTATAGTTTTGGGTATAAATACAGAATCGCTTTCGAGGGTATCGAAGAAATACTTGATGAGGCGGGTGTTGAGCACGATGGTGTGAACGCTGATAATGTAGAATATTATATGTCTCTTGAGCCTCTTGAGCATTATCAGCTTGATAATTTCGTTTATTGTTATCCTGATAACGAATTCACAATCTACGCTCCCAAAAATTCTGTAGGGCATAATTACTCACAGCGTTTCGGCTTGAATTATATTCAGTCTGAGTGTATCGAACCCGAGCTTTTGAGTGCGAACGTAATTAACGGTGGTATTAAGCTGTCTTGGTCAAAATCAAGCGATGCAACAGGCTATCGGGTTTACAGAAAAAATAAAAACGGAAGCTGGGCAATTCTTAAGGATATCACAAATGCGAATACAACATCATATATTGATAAATCGCCTTACCAAAAATATACAAATATTTACACCGTAAGGGCATTAAGCAGTAGCGGAAAAAGCTCCTATAATAAAAAGGGCATTTCTGCTTATTATTTAAAAACGCCTTCTTTAGTAAGCGCAAAAACCGTAACCAATGGTATAAAAATCAGTTGGGGTGCAGTTGCGGGAGCAGAGTATTACAATATCTACAAAAAAGCCAACGGTGCGGTTAAATGGAGTTATATAGCAAAGGTTAAAGCAGGCGCAACAGCTTATACCGATAAAGATGTAAAACATTCAGTTAAATATGTATATACAGTTCGCGCAGTGAATTCTAAAGGTATCAGTAGCTATAATTCAACCGGAATTGCTCAAACCTTTGTATCTTCACCTAAAATAAGCGCTATGGGCAATGCAACAAATGGTGTTAAAATAAAATGGAATAAAATAAGCGGAGCAACTAAGTACCGCGTTTACAGAAAAGTTCCCTGTGGTTCTTGGGAAATTCTCGGGAATGTTGGTGCGGGCACGCTTTCATATATTGATAAAACAGCAAAAAGCGGTCAGAGTTATCAATATACTGTAAGGGCGTGGAACGGTGTTGCTTGGAGCAGTTATTACACTTCTGATAAAATTATGTTTTTATCAACACCCAAAATCGCAACTCCTAAGAGTACAAAGAGCGGTGTTGTTATAAGCTATGGCAAGGTTATAGGAGCAAAAACCTACAGGATTTATCGCAAAACCAATCAAAGCGAAGATTGGGTAAAATTAGCTGATGTGAAAGGTAAAACAAGCTATACTGATAAAACTGCTAAAAAAGGAACTACATATTATTACACCGTTAGAGCTTATGGCGGCTCATACAAAAGCGGATTTTCAGCAAACGGTGTTAAAATAAAGGATATTTATTGATTATGTTTGGAAGAAAAAAGCAACAACCCCAGGGTTATGTTTATAAACCCCGTCAATACGACAGGGAAGAGAAGATAGCTATACAAAAAATTGTTTCATCAATTCCTGTTACAAGAAAGCTTCTTTCTCAGGATTTGCTTGTAACGGCAATAAATAACTATGTTGTTAAAAACATAAAAATTGGAGCAGCTGCAGCTCATAATGTTAACACAACAAAGCATCCTCAGGTGTTTTTTTCCGCAATGCGAGATTTAATAGAAAGCACAGAGCGGTTAGTTCTCATAGAACCTTATTGGCGGTTTGAAGGGAACGGACCTACCGACCAGATGAACGATTTGAATGAAAGGCGCAACAGAATAATCAGAGGTTTTATAAATGAAACCTTCAATGATTTGGTGGCAGAAATAGAGAAAAAAACAAAGCCATCACAAAAGCAAAAGCTTTTTGATGATTATCAGAATTCATTGATTAACAATATTGATATTTGCGGTGAAGATAATTTTGAGTTTTTTAAAAATCTTTGCCGTGAAAAGTTAAATATACAAGAATAATAATTTGGAGGAAGAATAAAATGGCTTATCTTACCGATATTGAAATTGCACAAAATTGTAAAATGAAGCCCATCACCGAAATTGCAGAAAAAGCAGGTGTTGGCAAAGATTATTTGGAGCCTTACGGCTGGTATAAGGCAAAGGTGGATTTATCTTATCTCAGAGAAAGCAAAAAGCAAGGTAAGCTTGTTCTTGTTACTGCTATTACACCCACTCCTGCAGGAGAGGGTAAAACAACGACAACAATCGGCCTTGCTGATGCAATGAATCTTTGTGGCTACAATACTTGCGTTGCTCTTCGCGAACCTTCATTGGGTCCTGTTTTCGGTATTAAGGGCGGTGCTGCAGGCGGTGGATATGCTCAGGTTGTTCCGATGGAGGATATAAACCTTCATTTTACCGGTGATTTTCATGCTATTGGTGCGGCAAACAATCTTCTTGCTGCAATGCTTGATAACCATATTCAACAGGGAAATGCTTTGGGTATTGATGTTAAGCGCATAACATGGAAGCGTTGCGTTGATATGAACGACAGGCAGCTTCGTAATGTTATAAATGGTCTCGGTGGCAAAATGAATGGTGTTCCCCGTGAGGATGGCTTTGATATTACAGTTGCAAGTGAAATTATGGCTGTTTTCTGCCTTGCAACGTCAATAACAGACCTTAAAGAACGCCTTGCAAGAATTGTTGTTGCATATGATTTCAGCGGCAAGCCTGTTACCTGCGGTGATATTAAGGCTCAGGGAGCTATGGCGGCTCTTCTTGTTGATGCCGTTAAGCCTAATCTTGTTCAGACTCTTGAGGGTACACCTGCATTTGTTCACGGTGGTCCTTTTGCAAATATTGCTCACGGATGCAATACCGTCCTTGCAACTAAAATGGCTCTCGGTACCGCGGATTATGCTATTACTGAGGCTGGCTTTGGTGCAGATTTAGGTGCAGAAAAGTTCCTTGATATCAAATGCCGTGCTGCAGGTATTAAGCCTAATGCAGTTGTTATTGTTGCAACAGTAAGAGCGCTTAAAATGCATGGAGGCTTGAAGAAGGACCAGTTGGGTGAAGAGAATCTTGAAGCTCTTGAGAAGGGAATACCAAACCTCCTTCGCCATGTTTCCAATATTAAAAATGTTTATAATCTTCCCTGTGTTGTTGCAGTTAATCGTTTCCCCACAGACACAGATGCGGAAATTGAATTTATTATTGCAAAATGCCGTGAGCTTGGTGTTAACACAGTTCTTTCTACCGTTTGGGCAGATGGCGGTAAGGGCGGCGTAGAGCTTGCAAAAGAGGTCGTTCGCCTTTGCGAAGAGGAGAATAACTCAGGCTTTACATATTCCTATGAGGATGACACAACTATTGAAGAAAAAATTGAGGCTGTTGTTACAAAAATTTACGGCGGTGACGGTGTTGACTTTACACCTAACGCAAAGAAACAGCTTGAATCTCTTAAGGCAGATGGTTTTGGTAATCTTCCGGTTTGCCTTGCAAAAACTCAGTATAGCTTCTCTGATGACCCAACTAAGTTAGGGGCGCCTGAAGGCTTTAGAGTAACAGTAAGAAATCTTAAGGTTTCTGCCGGCGCAGGCTTTATTGTTGTTTTAACAGGCGAAATAATGACAATGCCCGGTCTTCCCAAGAGCCCTGCTGCTGAAAGAATCGACATTGACGAAAACGGCAAAATTACAGGACTTTTCTGATAAAGGATTGATTAAATGCAATTTGTAACTTGGATAGGGCTTGCTGTTCTTTGGTGGTCAATTTTTTTCAGGCAATCGCAAAAAAAGAAGTTTCTCAAAAACAAACAGAAAAATCGTTCCGAAGAAGGTGTAAAAATGGAGGCTTTAATCAAAAACTATATGAACAAGCAGGTTGTTCTCAGCCTCATTGAAGATGCTTTTGATAATGAAGGCGAAATTATAAATTATTCAGACGGATGGATAATTTTTAAAACTAAAAAAGGCGAAGAGCACGCTATAAATTGCGATTATATAATAAAAATCAGAGAAAAAAAGCAAAAAAACAAAAAATAAACGGAGAAAATACAAATGGAAAACCAAATCCCTGAAAAAAAGAAAATAGTTTTAAGCTGTATTCAGCCTACAGGTACTCCCACCTTGGGTAATTATCTTGGCGCGCTTAAAAACTGGAAAAATATGTGCGAGGATTACGATTGTCTTTACGGCGTTGCTGACCTTCATTCAATTACCGTTCCCACTTTCCGTGAGAATCCTGCTCAGCTTAAGAAAAATACTCTTGAGCTTTATGCGCTTCTTCTTGCTTTAGGAATTGACCCTGAAAAAAACATTGTTTTTGTTCAAAGCCATGTTCCTACACATGCTCAGTTGGGTTGGATTCTTAACTGCTATACTCAGTTTGGTGAGGCTGCAAGAATGACCCAGTTTAAAGAAAAAAGCCAAAAGCTTGGCGGAAATATTTCTGTGGGCCTTTTTGATTATCCCGTGCTTATGGCGGCAGATATTCTTGTTTATGGTGCGGATTTTGTACCCATCGGTGCGGATCAGAAGCAGCACCTTGAGCTTGCGAGAAATATTGTTGACCGTTTCAATATGATTTACGGAAATGTTCTTAAAATGCCCGAGCCCTTTATTGGTAAGGCAGGTGCAAAAATTTGCTCCCTTCAGGACCCTACTCATAAAATGAGCAAATCTGATGATAACCCCAAGTCGTATATTTCAATGCTTGATGAGCCTAACGTGATTATGAAAAAAATCAAAAGTGCAGTTACAGATAGTGATGCTTGCGTTAAATATGCCGAGGGTAAGGATGGAATAAATAATCTTATGACTATTTATTCTTGTTGCACAGGTAAGAGCTTCGAAGAAATTGAAAAAGAGTTTGAGGGTAAGGGATATGGTGATTTCAAAACTGCAGTAGGTGAGGCAGTTATTGCGGAGCTTGCTCCTGTTCAGGCTCGTTACAAAGAACTGATTGCAGATAAAAAGTATCTTGAGGAATGTATGAAAAAAGGTGCAGAGCTTGCAACCCGCATTTCTCAACGCACTCTTGACAAGGTGATGAAAAAAGTCGGTTTTTATCAAACAAAATAACATTTATCTGAGTGGATATGGCGTTTTGCCGGAGTGAAGTATTTTTGTGCATATTTGTCTCGCAATTACGCCATATTTATCTCAGTTGAAATTAAATAATAGCGTAGCAGATCCGATGCTTAAAAATTAAAGAAAAAGAAACCCCACAGCATTTTGCTGTGGGGTTTCTTTTGTCCAACAATTAGTTGGATTTATTGAGCTTGGTAACAAGCTGTGATTTTTTATGAGCTGCGTTGTTTTTGTGAAGAAGACCTTTAGCTGCAGCCTGGTCAAGCTTCTTAACAGCAACCTTAACTGCTTCAGCTTTGTTAGCATCGTTAGCATCGATAGCAGCGTTAGCTTTCTTAATAGCTGTTTTAAGAGCGGAGTTAGTTGATTTGTTTCTTGCTGCCTTAGTAGCGTTAACAATAACTCTCTTCTTTGCAGATTTAATATTGGGCATCGTGGCACCTCCTTTTTCCTATCATACATTTGTATATATTACCACGAACGAATCACAAATGCAAGTTTTTTTTAAAAGAAAAACATCAAAATTTAATTATTTCCCGAATTTTTCATCGTAAGCCTTAATTGCATCTTCGATAATTGCAACTGCATCAAGAACACCCTTTACTTCGTCAATAGCAGTATCCTTGCTTTCAAGAGTTTTATAAACTGAGAAAAAGTGTTTCATTTCATCAAAAACATGAGATGGAAGTTGGCTTATATCCTTATATGAGCTGTATGTGGGGTCGTTAAATGGTATTGAGATGATTTTATCATCGGGAGCGCCATTATCAAGCATTGTTATAACACCTATAGGGTAGCATTCAACAAGCGACATTGGTTGAATGTTGCCTGAGCAAAGCACAAGAACATCCAACGGGTCATTGTCCTTAGCGTAGGTTCTGGGAATAAAACCATAGTTTGCAGGGTAGTGGGTTGAAGTGTAAAGAACGCGGTCGAGTCTTAAAAGGCCGGTTTCTTTATCAAGCTCATATTTCATTTTACTTCCCTTGCTGATTTCTATAACCGCAACATAGGAAGAACGGGAGATTCTTTCCGGGTTAATATCGTGCCATATGTTCATATTATCGCCTCGTTTGTATAATGAATAATGTTATGCACACATTATAAAACGCTTTTTTGTAAAAATCAACATATTCGAGATGAATTATTTGGTTAATATTACTCGAATAAAAACTTTTTAAATGTGGAAATATAATCTTTCGCGCGAACTGCATTGGTGCTTTCGGCAAAAATTCTTAAAAGAGGTTCGGTGCCTGAAAAACGACAAATTACAAAACCATCTTTAAAATAGACCTTGCAACCATCTTCGTAATTAACGCGAACAATTTCATCCTCAAATTCAGGTAAGCATTTGTTTTCAAGGAGTGTTTTTTCAACAACGGGCTTGATAGCGGGATCGAAGCGCATATCATCCTCTACGAGAACAAAATTACCGAATTCTTTTTTTAGTTCGTCAAGAATTTCGGAAGGGGATTTGCCTGTAACGCTTACCATTTCTGCAAAAAGAGATGCAGCATAAACGGAATCTTTACCGTGAATATGACCTCTTACTGTAAGGCCACCTGAGGATTCGCCACCTAAAACTGCATCAACCTCATCGATTTTTGCAGAAATATATTTGAATCCAACGGGAACCTCGTAGCATTTTTCTCCAAAAGAGTCCGCGATTTTATCAAGCATATGAGTTGTTGCAAGATTTCTTACAACTCCGCCTTTCCAGCCTTTGTATTTTACAAGATAATAGTATAAAAGGCAAAGAATTTCATTGGCGTTTATGTATCTTCCATTGGCGTCAATAATTCCTAATCTGTCGCCATCACCATCCATAGCTATACCTAAATCATAACCGCCGTTAACAACTTGGTTCTTCAGGGAAAACAGGCTTCTTTCTGATGGAGCAGGCATAACGCCACCAAAATAAGCATCCTTGTTGCTGTTGATTGTGTCGATGGTGCATCTTGCGGTGTGGAATATAACAAGAAGGGGATAGGTTCCCGAGCCATGCATTGAATCGAAAAGCACGCGTAAACCTCTATCGCGAAGAGCCTTCATATCAAGTAAATCAATAATATCATCGAGAAATTTGTTGAAAGGGTTGCTTCTGTAAACAATAAGCCCATTTTCAACTGCTTCATCAAAAGGAGTGAATTCAACATCGTCTATAGTGGCGATTATTTCTTCGAGATGTTTTGTTGTTTCGAGCGGGGCATCCCTGCCTTCTTCAACGATTAGCTTAATTCCGTTGTAGCTTGAGGGGTTATGGCTTGCGGTAATTTCAATTCCGTAATAAAGCCCTTCGTCTTTAACAGTGTGCATTATAAGGGGAGTAGGCGCCGAACGTTCCATAAACCAAACAGTAATGCCATCGCCGGTTAAAACCTCTGCAACCCACTTTGCCGCATCAACTGATAAGAATCTGCGGTCATATCCTATGATAACAGGTTTGTTGTTTTTATTTTCCTTGTTCATAAGTATGCTGATACCTTTTGCAACGCGGCGAACATTTTCGCAAATAAAATCCTCGCCAATAACTGCGCGCCAGCCACCTGTACCAAATAAAATTTTGTTCATATAAGCCACCTCTGATATATAACATTAACATCTTTCAAATATGATAACAAAAAAGAAAAAATATGTAAATAGAAATTTAATTGTTTTTTGCATTTTTATTTACTTGTTTTTATTCATTACATTTTGTATAATAATGTTATAAACGATAAGGAGTTAATTATGAAAATATTAGTTTTAAACGGAAGCCCTAAAGGTGATTACAGTATAACTCTTCAAACCTCATTATATTTATCAAAGCTTTACCCGCAGCATGAATTCAGTTTTCTTAATGTTGGGCAACGTATAAAAGCGCTTGAAAAAGATTTTTCAGAGGCGGAAGAAATGATCGGTAATGCAGATTTATTGATTTTTTCTTACCCTGTGTACACTTTCCTTGCGCCATATCAACTACATAAATTTATAGAATTGTTAAAAGAAAAAAATATAAATTTAAATAATAAATTTGCAACGCAGATTTCAACCTCAAAGCATTTTTATGATGTAACTGCCCATAGATATATTCAGGATAACTGTCAGGAAATGGGGATGAGATTTATAAAAGGTCTCTCTGCCGATATGGAAGACCTGCCTTTGGCGAAAGGGCAAAGGGATGCTAAAGCTTTTTTTGAGTTTCTTATTTGGTCAATTGAAAATAATGTTTATGAACCCGATTTAAATTCATTTACTACCCCAAAGCACATAGCAGTTGATATTCCTTTGGAGGATAATAAAGAAAAAACCGATGATGTGGTTATAATTGCTGATTATAAAAAAGATGATTTTCAGCTTCAAAATATGATCAGCCGTTTTCAAAAGGTGTGCCGGCGCAAAACAAGGGTTGTAAATATAAGAGAATATCAGTTTAAAGGCGGTTGCCTTGGTTGCCTCAACTGCGCTACAAGCGGTGAATGTATTTATAAGGATGGATTTGCTGAATATCTAAGAAAAGAATTGAACTCGGCTGAAGCAAGGATTTTTGCTTTTAGTATTAAGGACCATTCTTTTGGTACTCAGTTTAAGCTATATGATGACCGTTCTTTCTGTAACGGTCACCGTTCTGTTACAATGGGAATGCCGGTAGGCTACCTTATTAGCGGAAATTATAGCGAGGAAAATAATGTTCAGACTGTAGTTGAAGCCAGAGCAAGCGTTGGGGAAAACTTCCTTTGCGGTGTTGCAACGGATGAGTTTAACCCAAATGAAGAAATTGATAAATTAGCCAGAACCCTGGAATACGCCCTGGAAAATAAACATACCCAACCTCAGAGCTTTTACGGAGTAGGTGGAATGAAGATTTTCCGTGATCTTATATGGATTATGCAGGGCTTTATGAAAGAGGATCATAAATTTTACAAGGCTCATAACCAATATGATTTCCCTCAAAAAAAGAAGGGCATGATGCTTCTTATGTATCTTTTGGGCGGAGCGCTTTCCTCTCCAAAGATAAAATCCAAAATGGGAAATAAGATGAACGAAGGTATGCTTATGCCTTATAAAAAGGTTCTTGAGGATTTAGAAAAGAATAAATAAAAGCAAAGGAACACCAACTAATTCAGTTGATGTTCCTTTTTTATTATTCAAAAATAACCATAGCGTGCAAATCCATTTTATCAAGATTTACTTCAACTTTACCATCAGTATATGTGAAATCAAGCGGTGCTTTTACAAGCTCTCCGTTCACACATTCAGCCTTGTAAACTTTTTCGGGTTTCTCAGGTATTGAAGCGGATAAAGAGATATTGTAAAGCGGAACGATATCTTCAATAACTTCAATGCCTTTTCCACGGACGGTTGTGTGAGCGAAAAGCAGATGCGCAACGTGCCTGTTTTTCTGCTTTGTAAAGGTAACTATTGCTCTGTCCGGAAGATTTGTTTTAATAGTAGGGTCGGGGAGAAGCTTTCCAATAAGGTGAAGAACAAGCTCTTTAAGATGGTAAGAACCTTTTTCTGCGTAATCCTCAAAAATATTCCAGGAAATATATGCTGTGTTTTCTTTTATAAATGCACCGACCTTTCTTTCTTCCATATTGTTTGGTGCATGCTTGTGGGAGAAGAAATGCTCAGGGGTACGGTTAAAATAGGGTTCTTCCAGGTATGCAGAAGCAACCTCTCGGGTGCTGATATTTTGAGCGCGGGTATACATAATATAAGCAGTTTCGCCATTAACTGTTTTATAGTTTGGTACCATATATGTTTGATTGAATTCATTCTCACCCAAATACTCCGCACCAATATTAAAAGCGAATTTATCTTGTGTGCTGCATAGTCCCGATTCACCGCTTAAAAGGATTTTGCCACCGAGAGAAAGGTATTTATTCAGCCTTTCTCTTAAGTTATCGTCAACTCTTATAACATCAGGGAGAATGAGCAGCCTGTAGTTGTTAAATTCAGTTTCTTTATCAATTAAATCAAAAAGAATTTTTCCTTCAAGAAGGATTCTTACCGCACCTATATCCTGAGGGCATTCTCTATCGGGCTTTCCTGAAAAAGCCTCAGCGCTTAAAATTGCAACATCCGAAATATGCTTTGCGTCCTTTACGAACTGCTCTTTTGCTTCAACCTCTTTGTATGCCTTTCCGATAAGCTCATATGTTGCGGTATTCATTTCGCCACTGGGGTGTAGTTGGTCACCAATTGAAGATTTTGCACCTAAAGCAAGAGAAAGAGCGGTTTCATATCTCAGAGCGTTCGGATGCTTGTAACCACCGAATTCACCCCAGGATGTGTGGAATTTTCCTGTCATACCAAGAAAATCCATTTCCAAAGTTCTGGCGTAGGAGGCGGACATAGGAAAATGGTCATACCCCCAACCACCGGTGGGTAGGCTTTCAAGCTCGAGGTGAGTGTTGAAATGGGCGTGGTCACGTCTTCCGCGGGTAATATTGCCTGCGTTATGGAAAATTGTTGTTTCGCTGTTGTATTTTCTTACAGCTTCACCGGTTCTTTTGCAGTATTGAGCATAAACCTTATCAGCAAAAAGACGGGCATCATCGGGATTTCTGGGGTCTAATCCCTCATTTTTCATTGATTCAATGCAATGCTGGCAGTAGCAAACCCTGGGAGAAGAAATATCAAGGAAAATTCCCGTTGGATTATATTTTTCCATAACCTCTTCAATTTGTGCTACGAGAGTGTCAAGGTATGGAGTGTTGTAGCAAAGAAGGTGATAATAAGCTTGGGTAAGGAAATCGACGGGTGCATCGGGTGCAGGCTTGTTAACATGCTCGGGATGACGGCGGGCATATTTTTCGTCAAATCCTGCGGAAATGTAAACAGGAGCATTAACTCCGATTTCTTTGCAAGCTTCAAGTTGAGCTCCTAATAAATCAAATTTTAATTTAGGGTGCATTTCGTTAGCTTTGGTGGGGTGGTAAGACCATCCGTGATGGCATTTTGAAAAAATAGTTATAGAATCCACATGGCCTGATTTTAAAGCTGATTTAAACTGTTCGGGATTGAATTTGTCTCCGACAGTAACGTGTTCGGATGTATGAAAATCAAGGTGCACTTGGCGGTAGCGTAAAGGTTTCATTATAATTCCTCCGATATATATGTTATATTGCTAATTCAAATTTGTTTTTACCTCGAGAAAGGGCATATTCTTTATTTTTGTAGCGGAAAATAGCGTTTGTGTTATCCGGAATTGTAATTTCAAAGCTTATATTACCCGAATTGCGCTCATATTTTACTTCAACAATTCCTTGAGGAGTTGTAATACTTCCGCTCATTCTTCCGAATCTTGAAATTGCTTGTGGCTCAATTATAAGTGAAGAGTAGCCTGCGGTGTTTTTTGCTTGCTTTATACCTAAAAGATATTCAAAAAGGTATGCAACAGGTGCGCCAAACATCGGATGTGAGTGGGAACGACTGCGAGCAGAATTCCAATATTCGTGGAATGTGGTTGCACCGTTTCTTCGCCAATGCTCGTAGCCCTGCTCCCCGTTGTGAATTAAAAGGTCTACTGCTAAATCGTTGTCGCCTTTTTGGAAAAGCAATCGGGTGAGAATATCTGTAGCAAAAATACCGGTATCATAATAGCCCAGCTTATTATAATAGCTGACCATATTTTTATAGGTGTTTTCGTTACCAAGGCCTAAATCTACCGCGAAAGAGTTTGCACCTTGAACATTCATAATGAAATTATCATCAAAGGCGTTAAAATATGCAGCGGTTATTGCGCCTTTACGGTATTTAATTTTTTCTTCATATTCGGGAATATCTTCCTCTTTGCCTATTATATTGGCAATTTCGCACATCTGAATTAAGGATTTAACCATAAAATATGTGTTTACCATAGGTGCGGGAAGAACTACTTGCTGGTTGTGAGAAGTAATGTCTCTGTCAGGGTAAAGGATATTAGGTCCGCACCAATCGCCCAAGCACCAGTTTCCTTGTTTATCGCTAGTAACAACTCCGTATTCGGAATGTTCTTCCAGGTAGTCAATATACCGCCTCATATTGTTATAATATTTGGCAAGAATTTCTTTGTTGCCATAGTGCTTATATAATTGGTATGGAACTTCAACAATAGCAGAACCCCATCCACCAGGACCACCGCCGCTATGAAGATAGGGGGCGGTGTATTGAATATGCCCGCTTAATTTATCCTGACAATCACCAATATCCTGCATCCATTTTTCATAAAAAGCTTTTGCATCCAGCGTTGTTAAGACAGCGTGGCAGGTTAGTTGACCATCGCCTGTGTAGCCTCTGCGTTCAAGGTGAGGACAGTCGGAAGGGTGACCTGTGTGCATATTGCAAAGCATAGTATGTATAAAAGTTTTATAAATCCAATTGAGAGTTTCATTGTCGCAGTCAAAGGTTGAGGAAACGGGTACATCGGCATAAATAACTTTAACACATTTAGCTGTAGCTTTGCCTATAACCTCAAAATATCTGAATCCAAACCAGGTGAATTCAGGTTGCGCAAGAATTATTTTACCCTCGGAAATAACTGTAAATTGTTGTCCGTGAATGTGTTCGGGGTCTAAGCTACCGTCGGGTAAAAGCTCTTCAGAGAAATTAACAATAATTTTTTCACCTTTTGGGGCATTGATTTCTAAAACAGGGTAGCCGGTTGTGTTTTCGCCGCAGTCATATATAACAGAATTATCTGTCGTTTTAACTGCTTTAACGTATTTTTCTTCAATAAGCTTGTCAAGGGGGCAGTCAGTTGTGCAGTATTCGGTATTAAGCCCTTCTGTTAATACTGCTTGCTCCCAAGAAGAATCGTCAAAATCTGCAGAGAGACAATTTTCATAATCAAGGAAATTGTGATGTTCGCCAAAGGTGAAATTATATTCCGAAACAAAGCTTTCACCAATACGGCAGTTTTCGTCGGAAACAAAATGTTTAACGCCATTGTCATTTTCGGCAGTAATGCAGTAAATTGCTTTTGGCAGACCAAAAGTGCGGTTTTCAAATGTATACCAACCGCCACCATAATGAATCGCAATTGTGTTTTTCCCTGCCCTTACAAAAGGCGTTATATCAAACCCCGGAACATAAATTCTGTGGTCAGAGATGACTTCGTCAACAGGGTCGCAGGTGTTTTCAAAATCGGAGGAAAGTGGAAGAAAGGTGTCAGGATTGATACATTTTCCGTTAATATAACATTTAAAAAAGCCTAATCCCAAAATATTAAGATTAACTTTTTTAACAGAATCAATATGGAAATAACCTCTTAAAACAGAAAAGCTCTTGGCAGTGCGATTTGCAGCACCTACCCATTTTGCATTTTGAAAAAAATATTCCTGTGTCATTTTGTTCCTCCTTTTTATTGTTAAAATCAGTATAACATAGATGATAGTTTATTACAATAAAAAAGAAAAGACACCCTGTTGGGTATCTTTCCTTTTCTGGCAAGTTGCACCGAAAAAGATATCCAGGCTGAAACTGACCAACAAGTTGGATTTTTACGCTTTTCTATATTCAAACAATCGATATAACTTTTTCGAAAAACTTCCTGCATACAGTTTTCCGAAAATATACTTCTCAATACCCGTCAACTCATCTATGTATTTTTGCGGTGTCATTGCGTGTTCCTTGACATAAACAAACTCACCATGCTGAAATAACTCAGGATCATCTATACCGTAAACCTCCGTAACACCGACATCATTTATTGGATTTTTGTACTTGGACAGTTTGGCCGCCAAAACTGTATAGCAGTCCATCAAAAACACAATCTGTTCAAAATGCGCACACAGGTTTTCTGTTAATTCTTGTACTTCTTTGGAGGTCAAGTACATGCTCACGCCTTCCATAACAACAATAGCACATTTCTTTTCGGGAACCCTTTTCAGCCAGTCGCCATCCCTCACATCACCTGCAATCATTTGATAGTTGGCAGATTCGGAATAGTATCGTTTTCTTTCTTCAATAACTTCAGCAAAATCTATATCGTACCACTTTTGATTTATAGTTCCTACTCTCAAAACTCGGCTGTCCATGCCGCATCCAATATGAATGACCACGGCATCCTGTGCATCTGCTACCTGCTTTTTTACCCATTCGTCAAATACAGCAGAGCGAGCACCCATATAGTAGGCAAGCCACTTCGATTTGGATTTTCCTTTGAGTGCAAATCCCTCCGCCTCCCAAATTTCTTCTGCCTTTTTATCGTCAAGGAGTATTCCCTTTTTACTAACATACGATTTTCCATACAAAGGGATATATAATGTTTTATTTACGCCGTTCATATGTTCACCTACCAATCTCCTAATTTATCGAATTGATTATATCATATAATTATCAATTTTTCACCCAATATTTCTCTGACCTATAGTTCAAGTCCTCACCAAAGGTCGTTTTGGGGAAATGATATCTTTTGAATTCCACCTTGAAAAATGGCACGAAAAAACCCGGAAACCATTGTGGTTTCTGGGTTTTCCGAACCAATATCTTTTTCGGTTCGCAATGTTGGTTGCGGAGGTGGGATTTGAACCACCGTTGCCCTCTTGCGGTTCCCCAAATTCTTTGCTCGCTTTTCGCTTTACAGAATTTTGACCGCTGCGCCAACAAACACTCCCTGCTTCGCCCACCGGGCGCGATCGTGTGTGTTGCCCCGGGAACCCTCCGTTCGTGTGTTTCAACATCTTAACAAAAAAAGAAAAGACACCCTGTTGGGTATCTTTCCTTTTCTGGTTGCGGAGGTGGGATTTGAACCACACGACCTCCGGGTTATGAGCCCGACGAGCTACCAGGCTGCTCTACTCCGCGATATTTACTTGCACCCTCTCTCGAGTGCTTATGCATTATATCACTATCATTATATGTTTGTCAAGTGTTTTTATTCATTTATTTTATATTTTGGTTTTATTTGCGTTTGGATTTTAAAAAAAATTAAAATTTGGTTTTTTCCTCTTTACCTATGAGAAACTGTGTGATAAAATACAAGAAGTTGGGTTTGGCCCTAACAACTTGCATTTACCAATGGAGGTATTTTTATGGAAAAAATTAAATTTGGTATTTTTGGTTTAGGTCGCGGAAGTGGCTTTTATGATGGCGTTACAGCTAACAATGGTGAGGTTGTAGCCGTTTGCGATTTTGATGAAGAAAAGCTCAAAAAAGCAAAAGAAGATCACCCAAATGTTACTACATATACAGATTTCGATGAGTTTATAAATCATGAGGGGTTAGAAGCAGTTTTTCTCTGTAACTATTTCCATGAGCATACACCCTATGCAATCAAAGCATTGGAGAAAAACATTCATGTTTTAAGCGAATGCACCTCAAACATTTCAATGGGTGAGGGTGTTGCCCTTGTAAGAGCGGTTGAAAAAAGCAATGCTTTCTATATGATTGCTGAAAACTATCCCTTTATGAAGTTTAATCAGGAGATGCGAAAGGTTTATCAGTCAGGCGTTCTCGGTAAAGCTTTGTTCTGCGAGGGTGAATATAATCATCCGATTATTTCTCAAAAGGATATTGCTCATTATTGTCCCACTTCAAAGCACTGGAGATATCATATTCCCAGAATTTATTATATCACACACTCTCTCGGACCGCTTATGTATATAACCGGTGCATTCCCCAAGAGAGTTACAGCAATGCCGATTTTCGGACCTCTTAACGAGGAAAATGGTGGCGGAGACCTTTATTGGCGCTTGCCTGATAGAAGCGCAGTTGTTACTTGCCTTAACGATGATGATTCAGTTTTCCGTGTAACCGGCTGGTCTCATTTTGGGGGCCATGCTAACACTTACCGTGTTTGCGGTGAACTTGGTCAGATTGAAAACCTTCGTGCAGAAGATGGTAAGGTTCTCCTTTCCTTTAATGAAGAGCATACCCCCGAAGGAATGGAAAGAGTAAGCTCTTATGAAGCAGATTTTGAGCCTGAAGCAAAAGAGGCTGCAGAGAAAGCAGGCCACGGTGGCGGAGACTTCTTCATCGTAAGAGAGTTCTTTAATAGCATCAGAGAAAACAAAAAGCCTATGTTTGATGAATATTTTGCAACAACAATGGCATCTGTTGCAATTCTTGGCCACAGAAGCGCCTTGGAATATGGTACCCCATATGATATTCCGGATTTCCGTAAGGAAGAGGATAGAAAGCTCTGGGAAAACGATTTCCTTACTCCTTGCTATGATTCAAAGGGTAACCCCCCAACAATAGCGAACACAGAAAGAGCAGAGTATATTCCTGATGAGGAATCTATGAAAGCGTATGATGAGGCTGTTGCTGCTTATAAGGCGCAAAACAAGTGATTTGAGGTTGATATAAAATATTGCTTCAATTGAAAGAGGGATGTATATGAGAAATTTAACCATAAAAAGAGAGAAAAGCTTTGTAGGTTGCTTATTAAAAGTAAAAGTGTATGTTCACGATGAGCTTGCCGGAGACACAAAAATCAATGGTGATAGGTGCTATAAGCTAGGTGATTTGAAAAACGGTGAAGAAAAAAACTTTGTTATTGGTGACGAAGAAACAAAAATTTACGTTATTCAAGACAAGCTTACAAAAAATATTTGCAACGAAATGTGCATTATTCCTGCAGGCTTAGAGAATATTTATCTTATGGGTGAATGCAAATATAATCCTTTTGGAGGTAATAGCTTTCGCTTCCATGGAGTGACCGATCCGAGAGTTCTTGCCAACCGCAAAAAGAATTCAAAAAAATTCGGTGTATTTCTAATTATTTGTTTGCTTATAGGCTTTATTTCAGGCTTCCTTTCCGGCTTCTTAGATGTTGATAACGCCATTGATGGCGCCCCTGTAAACATAATTGATGAATCAGGTATTAAAATCACGTTAACTGATTCGTTTGAAGAAACTTATGTTGACGGTTTCTCTTTTAGTTACGGATGCGATGATGTTGCAGTTTTCGGTACCAAAGAGAGCTTCTCTTTGGTTGAGGGTTTTGAAAACTATTCTCTCGAAGAATATGGCGAAATGGTAATAGAGAATAACGGAATAGAAGCTGAGCTTCAAAATGAAAATAATATTTTGTTTTTTGAATACCAATTTTACAACGAAGATTCAGAAACAAACTATTGCTATTTAGTTGCAGTTTATAAAGCATCTGATTCTTATTGGACTGTTAATTTTACTGCTGCTGAGGAGGACTATGAATTATATAGACCCTTGTTCTTAGAATGGGCAGAAAGCGTAATGTTTGTTAAATA
Organism: Acutalibacteraceae bacterium; assembly: GCA_045604445.1. Classification (GTDB taxonomy): domain Bacteria; phylum Bacillota; class Clostridia; order Oscillospirales; family Acutalibacteraceae; genus DTU089. Next base: position 6,837 of record JAZUOA010000136.1, on the reverse strand, counting down.
AAATGCTTAAAAACACAAGTTCTTATAAGGACTTGTGTTTTTTGCTACTTTATATAATTAAATAACCTGTAAATTACTGTTATTTGTGGCATTTTATAATTGACTTTATAAATTCTCTATGATATATTATTAACAACCGATAGAGGTGCATTTTGTTAAAAGTAACCGTAGTTTAAACGTTTGCCAAAGCGGCTGCGGCGAAAGGAGCAGGTGCCGAAGACGGCTTATGGCAAAAAGTCGATCTGGCAGTATGGAATAATATCTTTACTGTTGTCACCAATTTGGTGGAGAGCTATCTTACATAATACAATACTCGATTCTTTTATTTTGGGTATATTTGTGTGGGTAGTTGCTTTTCGGCAACTATTATTTTTTTGTGAGGTAAAAAATTATGAAGAACACAGTTTTCACAGGTGTTGCAACAGCACTCGTAACCCCAATGAACGCTAACGGCGTTGATTATGATGCTTTCGGCAAACTTATTGAATGGCAAATAGAGGAGGGAATCAATGCGCTTGTAATTGCAGGCACAAGCGGTGAGGGTTCAACCCTTTCCGATGAAGAGCATAGAGAGGTTCTTCGTTTCTCTGTTGAAAAGGTTGCAGGCAGAGTTCCTGTTATTGCAGGAACAGGCTCTAATGACACAGCTTACGCTATCGAACTTACAAAATTCGCAAGCGAAATCGGTTGCGATGCAATGCTTCTTGTTACTCCTTATTATAACAAAGCAACCCAAAGAGGTCTTATTGAATCCTTCAAAGCTATTGCAGATGCTTCAACAAAGCCTTGCATTCTTTATAATGTTCCCTCGAGAACAGGATGTAACCTTACTCCTGCTTCTTGCGCTGTTCTTGCAGAGCATCCTAATATTGTTGGTATTAAGGAAGCATCCGGCAACATATCTCAGATTGCAGAAATTGCTGCTCTTACTAACGGCGAATTTGATATTTATTCCGGTAACGATGATCAGATTGTTCCTCTTATGTCGCTTGGCGGAAAAGGCGTTATTTCCGTTGTTTCAAATATTCTTCCTAAAAAGACCGTTGAGCTTTGCGATAAATTCTTTGCGGGAGATTTAGAGGGTAGCCGCAATATTCAGCTTGAGCTTCTTCCTCTTATCAATTCGCTTTTCTGCGAGGTTAACCCCATTCCTGCAAAGGCAGCAGTTGCCGCAATCGGCTTCGGTGAAAATTATGTTAGGCTTCCTCTTACAACAATGGAGCCTGAAAATGAAGCAAAAATGCGCCAACTTATGAGGGAACAAGGACTTAACGTTTGATATGATAGCTAATAATTTATTTATTAAGAATGATATTTTATTCTTCGGCGGAAGAAGCACGGCAGAGCTTGCCGAAAAATACGGAACACCAATCTACGTGATGGATGAGCAAAAAATCCGAGAAAACTGCCGTAAATATGTTGATGCAATGACTAAATATTTCGGCAATGGTGCGAAGCCTTTTTACGCCAGCAAGGCATGCAGCTTTAAAAGAATTTATAATATCGTAAGCTCTGAGGGAATGGGCGTTGATGTTGTTTCTGCAGGCGAGATTTATACCGCTAAATCTTCGGGATATGATATGAAAAATGTATGCTTCCATTCCAATAGTAAAAATGATTTTGATATCAATTTTGCTATGGATAGCGGTGTTGGTTGCTTTGTTGTTGATAACATTGAAGAGCTTGATTCAATTAACCATTTCGCAGGGGAGCGCGGGATAAAACAAAAAATTCTTTTCAGAGTAACTCCCGGAATTGATACCCATACTTATGAGGCTGTTAACACGGGTAAGGTAGATTCTAAATTTGGTTTCCCTATTGAAACGGGAGCTGCAATGGAAATAACAAAATATGCTCTTACAAAAGAGAATATTGAGCTTGCAGGCTTCCATTGCCATGTTGGCTCTCAGCTTTTTGAATCCTCTGTTTTTATCCGCTCTGCAGAGATTATGCTTGAATTTATTGCAGATGTAAAAAAAGAAACAGGTTACGAAGCCAAGGAGCTTGATTTAGGCGGTGGGTATGGCGTAAGGTACACTGAAAGCGACCCTGAAATTGATATTGAAGATAATATCAGTCAGGTTGCAGCGTATTTTAAAAATAAATGCGCCGAGCTTTCAATAAATGAACCAAGGGTAAGTATGGAGCCGGGCAGAAGCATAGTAGCCGATGCCGGTATTACTCTCTACAGAGTTGGTAATGTTAAACGTATTGAAGGCTATAAAAACTATGTTGCAATAGATGGCGGTATGGGTGATAACCCCAGATATGCTCTTTATGAATCAGAGTATACAGTTATTGCTGCTGATAAGGCAAATGAACCATGTAACTTTGTTTGCGACCTTGTGGGAAGGTTTTGCGAAAGCGGAGATATTATCCAACCGAAAATAAAACTTCCCGAAAGCGTTTGCCGCGGTGACCTTATAGCAGTTCTCACAACCGGTGCTTACAACTATTCAATGGCTTCAAATTACAACAGAATTCCAAAACTACCCGTTGTTATGGTAAACGGTGATGAGGATTATATTGCAGTTAAAGGCGAAACCTTTGAAGATTTAATAAGAAACGATATGTAAAATAAACAACCGATTAAGAAAATTTGTGTTTTCTTAATCGGTTGTGTTTTTTATTTCTTCTCCGCTATAAATGCTCTGAATAAGGGTAAGCAAGCATCGAAAAAGGCTTTATAGCTTTCGCAATAGTCTCTGTCTTCTCTTGAACGTTTGCAACCGCCACCGCGGCAAATAGGGTAGTATTTGCATTTTTTGCACTCTTCTTTAACCGCAAGGCTTTCCTTTAAAAATTTTATAGCCTTTTCAGAGTGGGCGAGGGTATCAAAGCTTTCTGTTGGGGTGTTTATGTTACCCAAAAGCCACTCATCCGTGCAGTAAAAATCGCAAGGGTAAATATTTCCGTTACCCTCGGCAACAAATTGATGCATACAATGGCCGCACATTCCGCATTGCTCGCTAGGGTTCCCAAGGTATAAATGAACAAGGTTATCAAAATACCTTATGCTTGTGTAATCATCCCGTATATAATCCTTTACATAAGCGTTAAAGCCGTGAATAAGAAAATGGGAATATTGCTTTGGAGTCATATAAAGCTCGCTTTCAGTTTTATCGCCGAAAGGTCTGAGGCAGGGGATAAACTGCAGATATCTGAAACCCCGTTTTTTAAAAAAATGCAAAATAGAATCAATGTTTTCTGCGCATTTCCCCGTTAAAACGGTTAAAATATTGAAATCTACCTTGTGCTTTGTGAAAATATCAGCGGCTTTAAGTATTTTATAAAAGGCGTTTTGATGTTTTTCATCAATTCTGAAAGCGTTATTATTAAAATCACCGTCAAGGCTTAAGCCTATCAAAAATTTATTTTCTTTAAAAAAGCTTGCCCACTCATCATTTATAAGAGTGCCGTTTGTTTGAAGCCCGTAATAAATTTTAGAGTTTTTTAAATTAAGCTCTTTAACCTTTTGGCAAAAGAATTTAAAAAAATCCAAACCTCTTATTGTAGGCTCACCACCCTGAAAAGCAAAAGCAATGCTTTCGCCATTTGCGAAATCAAGGGCTTTTCTTATAAGTCTTTCGGCAGTTTCTTCGCTCATTAAGCCAAAGCTTTTTATATCGCGATGGTCTGCAACATCATGATAAAAGCAGTATTCGCACCGCATATTGCAAAGGCTGGAGGCAGGTTTTATCATTATTGATAAAGGTGGCATATTATCACACTCGCTTAAATTAAACCTCGGAAAAAATCCGAGGTTTAATTAGTTTATTGGTAGTATTCTTCGTTGATACCTCTGCGGTTTGATTTGAAATCCTTCATAATCGCATCCATTTTAGCGCTCATTTCTTCTGCTATTGTTGGGTAAACAGAGGAACGGTTAAGGTTTTCAGCCTTATCATCGCTCAGAATATGGAGCCAATTTTTTCTGTATTTATCAAAGAAAGCAGAGTTATCGTTTTGAATTCTCTGGAAATATTTAAAGGTTATGTATTCGTTATCTTTAAGCACGGGGTATTCATAATCAGAATATTCTTCTCTTGCTAAAACATCTTCTGTAGCAACGGTGTATTGAATAGCCTTTAAGCTTTCGCGCTTCATATGAAGAATGGGGTGCTCTTCTGTGTGGATAACCTTGTTTTCGGTTAAAAGCGGAAGCATTGAAACGCCGTCAATAGTTCTATCGGTAGGAAGATAGTTTTTATTCCCATCTTTATCTGTAATTCCGCAAAGCTCAACAAGAGTGGGCATCATATCAACAAGGGTAGCGCTTTGGGTTCTTGTTTCGCTGGCTTTCCAAAGACCGTTGTTATTGCCCCAACGAATCATAAACGGAACCTTTTGACCGCCTTCGTATGCAAGGTATTTACCACCGCGAAGACCGCCTACTGAGCCTTCAAGAGCAGGGCCATTGTCGCTGGTGAAAACAATAATCGTGTCATCCATAACGCCTAATTCTTCTAAGGTGTTAAAGAGCTCGCCAAGGTAATAGTCGAATTCAGTTACGCAGTCGGCATAAGTGCCCATACCTGTTTCGCCCTCAAAATCCTCGCCAACAAAAAGCGGTGCATGGGGCCAGGGAGTTGCATAATAGGCAAAGAAAGGCTCATCGGAGTTTTCAACCTTATCGGTAATCCAATCGGTGATTTCTTCGTGAATCCATTCGGATAATCGGCTTTGGTCTTTTTTGCCGTTTTCATCTTTCATTTCTTCAACGCCATGAACTATTTCATATTCACCATTTTCTTCGCTTACATGGTAGAAGGGAGCCATATCGTTAACATGGTGGCTACCATAGAAATAATCAAAGCCTTGGTTTGTGGGGAGGTATTCGCCATAGTCACCTAAATGCCATTTACCGAAAGCGCCTGTGTTGTAGCCGGCAGCCTGGAAGGTTTCTGCAAGGGTTATTTCATCGCCAAGCATACCGTCGCAATTATTACCCATTTCAATAGAGTTGAAAATTCTTGTTTGAGCGAATGGCGAGAAGGTGTCAACAGTTGGGTAAATAACATTATCTGCAAAGCCTCTGAAGGGGTAGCGGCCTGTCATAAGTGCGAATCTGGCAGGGGAGCAAACAGAATAGCTTGAATAGAAATTATCAAAGTTCAAGCCTTCTTCGCCGATTCTGTCCATATTAGGTGTTTCAAAAACAGAACCGTTAAGAGATGTGTCACCATAGCCCATATCATCCATAAGAATAAAAAGCACATTTGGGTTTTCTGATTTTGCTTTGCCTACTTTATCGAGATAATCATCGTGACCTTCCCAAAGGCGGTCTGTGTTAGGTTCTGAGCGCAAATTCATTGTTAAAACATAAAAAACAGTGGTTCCGGCAAGGAAAACGCTCAAAAGCGATGTAATAACCTTATGTAAAGTTGTTTTGTTGAATGCTTTTTTTGCAAATACAACAAGCAAAACAACTGCAATAATGCAGGGTAAAAGCAATATTATATTGCCGCCTAAGCGAGTTAAAAAATTGCCTTCACCGGTGAAAAGGGGGTTATCCGCGCTTGACCAGCCGGTTTTACCGGATGAAAAAGCTCCGAAGCCTGCATCAGCACCCCAAATAACATAATAGAGGAAAATGCTAAGCGCGCTCGCGCAATAGCCGATAATATTAAATAAATAAACATTCTTTTTTGCAACTATGCCGATAAAAATAATTGCCGACATAATGCACATAAATGCAACGTTAACAACCGCAACAAGGTTTAGCCTTAAAACGAGCAAGGCAATTGCTAAGCCTATGCCGATAATTGCAGTTATAAGGGGAATAATTTTTTTGGATTTATCAAATATAATTCCTTTTTTCAATTAAAAAACCTCGCTTTTGCACATATACCCTATGATACAATATTTTATGAAAATAGGCAATATAAAAACTGCCCTATTTTAAGGGCAGTTTTTTAATAGAATTAAACAGATAATGATAACACAAATTCGTTGCCACTGAAAAGGCTGCTTATATCCTCAGGGTTAATATGGGATTTAGCTCTGATTGTAAAAAGGCAAACATATTTTTCGTTTTTCTTTTCAACGGAGCTTGAAATTAAAACATAGCCCTTTTCTTTTAAAAGGTTAGTAACGCTTTCAATTGCTTCGGGGTCATCTCTTAGCTTCATGCTAACTGCAACGGTGCTTGTGTTTTCAACAGGTAAGAGCTTGTGGATAACAATTTGAACAATAAGAAGAATAAGGGTTGCGTAAACCGCAATACCATACATTCCTGCCCCTGCGGCAAGGCCTATGCCTGCAGTAGTCCAAACGCCGGCGGCGGTGGTGAGGCCTTTAACAGTACCCTTATAAACAATAATACCTGCGCCCAAAAAGCTTATGCCTGTAACAACCTGGGCTGCAAGGCGGGAGCCATCAAGGTTAACGTGGTCAGCAAGCCCTACAATATCGAAAAAACCATATTTGCTTACTATCATAATAAGCGCGGAACCTAAAGCAACAATAATATGGGTTCTTATTCCGGCTTCCTTTTGCCTGAATGTTCTTTCAACGCCTATAACCGCTCCGCAAAATACTGCGGTGATAAGGCTTAAAAGGTAGGGGAAGAAGCTGCTTATTCTGAATGTATCCAAAAAAGCCCATATCGTATCCATAACCTCGTAGGATGGGATGATATTAAGATCCATAATAATCTCCTTTGCAAATAATATCTCATTATTATAATACATATTTTCCAAAGTGTCAAATTATGCATAGTGCTATAATACCATTCATATCGCAGGGGATGGTATTGACCATTCTGAAAGCGAAGCTTATCATCCCTGTTCGGCTTTGCCGAATAGGGAGGGGGACCGTTGCCTTTGGCAATGGTGG
>JAZUOA010000135.1:0-13606 GCA_045604445.1 Acutalibacteraceae bacterium | reverse complement strand
CTGTAATTTCTGACGGAAAGCTTCTGGCTGTTGATTTTTCTAATACCGGGCTTACTCACAGCCAAACCCTTTTGCCTATGGTAGATTCAGTCTTAAAAACTGCCGGTGTTGATATCAAGGATATTGATTATTTTGCGGTTTCCAATGGCCCGGGTTCTTTTACCGGTGTTCGTATTGGTGCTTCTCTTGTGAAAGGTCTTTCTCAACCATTAGATAAAAAATGCGTAGGTCTTTCAACCTTAGAGGTTATTGCAAAACCTTTAGAAAACACGGGGGTTTACGCTGTTGCAGTTATGGATGCCCGTTGTAATCAGGTGTATACAGCGCAATTTGATTGTGTACGTGGTTTTGAAAGAAAAACTCCTGACGAGGCTTTATCCATCGCTGATTTGACTGAATGCTTAAAATCTGTAAAAGATAGAATTATGCTTATAGGTGACGGAGCTCTTCTTTGTTACAATAAAATGAAAGAAGAACTTTCGGATATTTTAATAGCACCAACCAATATTAGGTTTCAATCAGCAGCTTCCTGTGCCTTAATTGCATATGAAAAATTGCTTGAAAACGAAGAAATTGCTGTGTCTTCTGCGGATTTATTACCTAATTATTTAAGACTTTCTCAGGCGGAAAGAGAATTAAAAAATAAAAATAAATAAAGAGAGGTTGACAAATATGATAGCACTTGCTTCTGACCATGCAGGTTATCCTTTGAAAGAAGAAATTAAAAAATACCTTACAGAAAAAGGTGTTGAGTTTATTGATTGCGGAGCAGATTCAACTGCTTCAGTTGATTATGCTGCATTTGCTCAAAAGGCATGCCTTAAAGTATCCAATGGTGAATGTGAAAAAGCAGTTCTTTGCTGTGGAACAGGTATCGGTATTTCTATGGCAGCAAATAAAGTTAAAGGTATCAGAGCCGCTTGTTGTTCTGATTATTTCAGTGCAAAATTTACCAGGCTTCATAATGATGCAAACGTTCTTTGTATGGGTGCGCGCGTAATAGGCGGTGGCTTAGCGTGTGAGCTTGTTGATGTTTTTCTTAATACTGAATTTGAAGGTGGTCGCCATCAACGAAGGGTTGACCAGATCCACGCTATCGAAAACGGTGAAATACTTTAATGTATAAAATTAACAATTCTCTTTTGAAAAAGAGAAATTTAAATAAATTTATTTTGCTATTTTTGTTGTTATTTATAATATTTTGTGGGGTAACTATCTGGGGAAATGTTACATTATCAGTTGAATATATTGATATTGACACTGATAAGATAAACGATTTTCCGAGTGGTTATAAAATAGCGCATATTTCTGATTATCATAACACTAAAATTCAATCTTTAAATGATTCAGTTCTTTCAGCTTTAAACAAAGAAAAACCTGATATTATTCTTTTGACTGGTGATCTTGTTGATTGCCGAAAAACTGATATTGCTAAAGGAATTGAATTTGCCCAGGCAGTTTCTGAAATTGCTCCTGCTTATTATGTAACCGGAAATCATGAATGCAACATCAGTATTGAGAATCAATCAACCTTTGATAATTTCCTTTTGGATTTAGAAACTGTTGGTGTTACAGTTTTGAGAAACGAGCAAACATTTATTAAGTTAAATAATGGTGAATCGTTCAATATTTTTGGCATTGATGATCCTTATTTTCATTGTAGCAATGCTACTCAGGTTAAAGAAACAACTGCTGAGCTTTGTTCAAAATTTAATGTTAAAAATAATGAATTTAACATCCTTTTAGCTCATCACCCTGAGCAGCTTGATATTTATTCAGAATTTGGGTTTGATATAGTTTATTCCGGCCATGCTCATGGTGGGCAGGGTAGGATTTTTGGTATAGGACTCTTTGCACCCGACCAAGGGCTTTTTCCTGAATATACCAGCGGCTTGTATGTACAAGGTGGTACTAAACTGGTAGTAAGCAGGGGAATTGGTAACAGCATTGCACCTGTAAGGTTTTTTGACAGACCTCATTTAATAATAACTGAAATTAAATAATTAAGCGACCATTCGAGAATTAAATCGAACGGTCGCTTTAATTTTATTCTGCCTTCAATGCTCTTTCAAGCCAAATTGAAGCAATTTCAACTGCTGCATATAGACCGTTTTTATCGGTGCTTTTAACAATAGCAGCCATTGGGTTAGCTTCGCGGGTGTTAACAAGCTGAACTTTAACTTTATCTGCAATTTTAACGCCATGAACCTCGTGGGATTCAGTAACGCTGAGCAAAATAACAAAAGGCTCGTTAATATCACCGTAGTAAATTGTGTTACCCTTGCGAACTAAAGGTTTACCTTTATAGGTAAGGAAACTTGTTTGAGTATCTGCCAAACTAAAACACTCCTTATTTCAGATATGCATTAAGCAATGCCTGCAAAAGCTCATCTCTATCGATTTTTCGAATAAGACTTCTGGCATTGTTGTGTGTTGTGATGTAGGTAGGGTCTTCAGACAGAATGTAACCTACAAGCTGACTTGTGGGGTTATAACCCTTTTCCTTTAAAGCGTTGTAAACCTCAATAAGAATTTCACGCATTTCGTTTTCGTGTTGATCACTGATACTGAAAGAGATTGTTTTACCTGTCATATATACACCTCCTAAAATCTATGGACTATATTATAAACTATATCTTTGAAAAAAACAACATAAATTTATTAAGAAAAAGCAAACATTCGGTAAAAAAACTTATGCTTTCATTTCTATACCAATGTTTTTAAGGTTTTTAAGAATTTCATCAATCCAAGCCTGAACTTGTTCCATTTCCAGCGTTTTTTCTTTCGATGAGAAAATAAGCCTGATTGTTACGCTCTTAATACCATCTTTTTCATAAGTGTCAATAACCTTAACTGCATTAAGCTCTTCAAGACCTAAAGAGTACCAACATTTTGACATTTCCTCAAAGGTGATGCCCTCTTTTATAATAAGCGAAAGATCATAATATGTTGATTGTCTGCTTGAGGGTTCTTCAAAAGCAATGTTATTACCGTTTATTGTGATAAAATCATCGATATCTATTTCAATGCAAATTGCGATACCGTTTTTATCAAGCTTTTGAGCATTAGCAGGGTGGAGTGAATTTATCGTACCAACTTCAGTACCATTTAAAGAAATTTGCGCTGTATTTTTAGGATGTTGCCATTGGTGGATTGCAGGTATTTTAGTAAGAATTGGCTCTTTATGTTTAATTTGTTTAAAGAGCTTCTTAACAATATTTACTGCTTTGAAATAAACATCCTTTTCAGAAGCGGTTTTATCAAAGAGAACAATGCCTAAACGGCGGCGCTCGTTTGCAGTTCCATCTACTTTTATTCCGGCGGCAACTCTGCCGATTGCAAAAATACCAAAGCTGTCTTTGAAGTCTTTGTTGTCGGAAACAGCGCAGAGTAAGGTAGGAATCATTGAGTTTCTTAAAGTGCCGTTATCAGAACTTTCAATATTAAGAACCTTAACATTATCCTCGACCTCAATACCAAGCTTTTTAAACCTTCTTACATCGCACCAAATATAAGAGTGAACCTCATGAAGATTGTAGTGCTTTACAAGAATATCCTTGATTTCGTTACTTTGAGCGCGAACTGCTGAACTCTTAACAGGCTTAAGAGGACTTTTAGTTGTTATTATGCTAAAGTTATCGTAACCATAAATTCGCGTAATTTCTTCAATTATATCGGCTTTAATTGTAACATCCTTTGTGGCTCTGAAAGAGGGAACTTTAACAATGAACTCATTGCCGGTAGCTTCAACGCTAAAACCAAGGTTGGAAAGAGTTTTTACAATTCTTTCATTAGTAATGTCAATACCTGTGTATTTATCAACAAAGGCCTTGTCAAAGCTGATTGTGATTTCAGGATATTTTCTTACGTATTCATCAGTAAGTTGAGAAGCAACTTTTGCACCTGAGTCAATTGATTGGAGGAGGTAAGCAAAACGCTTAGCTGCTGTAACCGTCATTTCAGGATCAAGCATTTTTTCATATCTTGCTGATGCATCTGTGCGAAGACCGAGCCTGGATGATGATTTTCTAACGCTTACACCATCAAAGTTTGCGCACTCTAAAACAACAGCGTCTGTATCACCAACAATTTCCGAATCAAGACCACCCATTATACCTGCAATAGCAACAGGAACTGAACCGTTTTGGATAAGAAGAGTGTCGGTTGTTATATCGCGCTCGGTATTATCAAGGGTTATGAATTTGCAATCTTCTTTTGGAGTATCAACTACAATTTCATCAATTTTGTTGGCATCAAAAGCGTGGGTGGGTTGACCCATTTCAAGCATAATGTAGTTAGTAAGGTCTGCAAGAAGGTTAATTCCTCTCATACCGCAGTAGTATAGTCTGATTTGCATAGACATAGGGCTAACATTTTTTGTTATATTATCCATTTTAACGCATGAATAGCGATAAACAAGATCAGGTCTGCCAACAGTAACCTTTATTTTTTCAGAGCCATCATAAGCTAAATCTGAAAGGGGAAGGGGTTTTAATTCTCTGTCGGTAAGTGCGGCAAACTCTCGGGCTATACCGTAGTGACCCCAAAGGTCCGGGCGGTTTGTAAGGGATTTATTATCAACCTCAAAAATTATATCATCAATTGGGTAAATCTCTTTCAAATCTGTTCCGTTGGGGACATCAACATCAATTTCCATAAGCCCGGATTTATCATCAGAAAGACCAAGCTCAAATGCAGAACAGCACATTCCTTCTGACTCATATCCTGCTACGGTTGCTTTTGTAATTTCGCCTGCGGGAACTCTGCCGCCTGCTTTAACAAAGGCAATTTTCATATTTTCTCTAACGTTGGGGGCACCGCAAACCACATCATAAACTCTGTCACCACCATCAACCTTGAGAAGATGAAGCTTTTTTGAGTTCGGATGATTTTCTATTGAAAGAATTTCACCAACAACAACATTTTGAATATCTTCACCCTTAATGGTAATATCTTCAACTTCTGCCGTTGCAAGTGTGAAGCTGTTTATAAGCTTTTTAATATCAAGACCATCGAGGTCAACGTATTCTTTAATCCAATTTATAGAAACAAACATTTATTTGACCTCCTTTTCGGGCTCAACGAAGGTTGAGTTTTCAAATTGAGAAAGTGATTTGAGATTGCAAGAATTGAAAACGCGAATATCTTTAATTCCGTATCTCATCATAGCAAGCCTTGTGAGGCCTAAGCCAAACGCAAAGCCTGTGTATTTATCGGGATCAAGCCCTGCAGCAGTAAGAACATTAGGATGGATCATACCACATGGGCAAAGCTCAAGCCAGCCGGAATCCTTACAAGAGGGGCAACCATCACCGCCACAGATAAGGCATTGAATATCAAGCTCGAAACCGGGCTCAACAAACGGGAAGAAACCGGGGCGAAGTCTAACTGTTATATCTTGCTGGAAAACTTCAGAAAGCATTGTTTTCATAAAGTAGATCAGGTTAGAAATAGAAATATCCTTGTCAACCATAACGCCTTCCATCTGGAAGAAAGTATTTTCATGACAAGCATCTATTTTTTCATTTCTGAAGCATCTGCCGGGGAATATAACCCTTATCGGTCTGTCTGCTTCGAGCTCTGAAGTGTATTTTTGAAGAATTGCATTCTGAGCCGCTGAAGTGTGTGTTTTTAAAAGTTGATTTGTGCTGAGATAATAAGTATCCTGCATATCGCGTGCAGGGTGGTGTTTAGGTATATTAAGCGCTTCGAAGCAATGATAATCATCAACTATTTCATCATAGTCTTCAATAGCAAAGCCCATACCTTCAAATATTTCCTCAACCTCGCGCTGAATAAGTGTAATCGGATGATATGAGCCGGTTTCATCCTCAGTTGGAAATGTAACGTCATAATCCTCGGCAGAATTTATCAGGCGCTCTTCTTCGAGCTTAACAAGCTCTGACTTTTTAGCAGCAATTGTTTCTTCAATAAACTGTTTTACTTCGTTTATTATCTGACCTGCCTCTTTTTTTTGCTCGTTGGGAACATTTCTAAGTTCACTCATAAGTGAAGAAATAGGTCCCTTTTTACCGAGAAATTCAATTCTCAACTGTTCAAGCTCAGCAGGTGAAGCTGTAGCCAGAACTTTTTCCTCGAATTGCTGTTTTAATTGTTGTGCTTTTTCGAGCATTTCTTTCATCCTTTCAAGTGTATTAAAAATTTATAAACGATAATTAAGGGTGAAACAAAAAATCTTCATCCCTAAAAAGGGACGAAGACAAAACTCCGCGGTACCACCCTGATTTTTGCTCAAGAGCAAACACTCTTTTGTAATGTAACGGTTACACCCGTCGCGACCTACTTTGTTTCAACCGCGATGCTCACAAGTGAACTTCAAAGAAATAAACTGTATGCGCTTACAGCCGTGGCGCACTTCTCTGTAACAGTTTAATAGCTTTTACTCTCTTGTTCAACGCATTTTCGATATTTTACCATATTATATTAAAAAATTCAATAGTTATTTTGATATTAAGTGTAAAAACAAAGCACCCAAACAACATGTTTAGGTGCTCTCTGTCATTAAAATTCACAAAAATAATTGTGGTTATTTAAGGGGCCGCCCGTCATAAGCTCAGGAGCGGCATTTTTAATGTGAGTAAGTGTTCTGATTAAACCGGGGTTTTTAATTTTAAGTTTTTTAATTAGTCTTAGTGGGAAAGCAAGCGCTTGTGTGAAGACTATGTAGTAAGCAGAGCCCTTTTCGTGTTTAACAATTGAACCGTCAAGTATAGAGTGAAAAGCAGAAAATACCATGTCTGTTACCTTTACATCCGCAATTTCTGATGCTGCTTTTTTATCTATGGCTTTTCCTAAAGAAATGAAATTCATAATTCTTGCTGCTTTTTTTACAGTTAATTTATCCAGCCATTTAAGAGCAGGTCTTGCAACAATCCATATTTTACTTGCTTTTTCGGCCGTTAAACCGATTGCCTCAACAACTGCTAAAAACTTATCTTTCTCGTTAACTGCAGCAGATTTTATAATATCGCTGAAAAGCGCTGTAGCATGATTTTTTAAAAACTCATTGGTATATTCCTTGCCATTATGAGAGAAGGTCTCTAAAAACTCGGTTTTTACATTTATACCGTCCTCATAAATATCGCAATAGCAAATAGGGGCAGGGTAGCCACTTATTGAACCTAAATTTATTTCATAAAAATGGTTGCAATCTTCTGTTTCGAGCCTTCGTATATGATGCATATGAGAATGACCCGTAAACATAACTGAAAAGCCTGTATCAGCAAACTTTGTTACTTGCTGTGTTTTGTGTTCAACAGATCCTTTGCCGTTAATAATCCGATCAAATTCTGTAAGAAAAAGGTGATGATGTTGCATACCAAAAACAACATCTCCGCGTTTTTTTGCTTCTTTAACCTGATTTTTTATCCACTCAAAATGTGCATCAGAATACCCTGAATTTCCGTTTCCATCCTGGTCGTCATCAAGGCAAAAAACGCTTACGCCATTGCAAGGGCGAACAATGTAAGAAACTTTGTTTTGGTGAGTGTGGAATTCAGATATAGCATCCCCGGGACCAAAATCCTTGTAAAATTCCGCAAGCTCCTCAGGGGGGATTGTTTCAACATCATGATAAATTTTGTCGCCTTCGTATCTTCTGGGATTTCCATCGCAACACCAATCGTGAGTTGCAGTAATAACATAGACAGGCATTGTTTTCCTGAAATCGTATAAGATTTCTCTCATTTCTTCATGAGAAACTCTTTCGCCATCATTAGAAAGGTCGCCTGCTATAAGCAAAAACTTTGCATCAGATTTTTTAATATGCTCAAGAGCTGCTAACACAGTTCCTCGGCTTTTGGCAAGCATTTTTTGGTCTGAGCCTTCTCTGCGTTCATATGCTTTGCCTGAGTTACCTAAAGTTTCTGAATAGTAATGAGGATCCGCGATAATCGCAAATTTAGTTAATAAATTATTCATTCAATCACCAATGGATTTTAAAAGTCAAGGATGTTCTCGTGTATGTCATAGGGTCTGTAAATGTATTTCTGACAACCTTTTTTAAACCTCTATCGAAAGCGTTTGCCATTTCGATATTAGGAAATTTGAGTGTTATATCCATATCAATAGCCATGCTTATACCTGAATGGAAAACTTTGAAGCCAGTAAGCCACCAGTGCTTTTCAGGTCCTCTTGAGAATACGAATTCATCATGGTTATAGAAATCGAAAGCCATTTCAATAAGCTCATCATCATCCGCACAGTCATAGTGCATGATTTTATCAGTTTTATTATAAAGTCCGATTTCGCCACCTGCGGTAATGCCATATTGACCCTTCCAAATCTGAATCATCCAATCTTTGTTGTCGTATTCAAAATAGATTCTTTCAGTATCATAGTTCATACCTGCCATAGGTGCAGCCATATCATAGATATAGTTAAAACCAAACATTCTCTGCCAAGGATTTATTTGTGAATAGAAGATACCTTGTTTTTCATCGTATTCAAATCCGCAGGTTGTAAGGATTTTGCTGGCGGTATTAGGATCTTCCGTTGCAAAAAGTAAATCCATAATATCCTTAACAGGCATTTCGCTGAGTTCTTCCTCGGTGATACCTTCTTCCGTTACTGCAGGTGCAGTTGTAGCCGGGAGTTTAGTAGGCTTTTGTGTGGTTTGGTTTGTGTTTTTATTAGCTTCTGTTGCAGAATTGGAGGAAGCGGTGGTTTGAGTTGTACCTTGAGTAGCCTCTGTTACCTCAGAAGGCGGAGCAATAATAGCGCTATCTGTTGGTGTGGTATTATCATAAACAACGTCACCGGTAGGTACTGTATCAATAACATTATTAGTCGTGCTGTTGGTGTTATCCTTTTTTAATACAGAAGCGGCGAAGTCAATTAAACCGCAACCCGAAAAAATTAAGGTTATTGCCAATGTAAGAGCAACAAGTGAAAAAAGTTTAGCGTATTTTTTCATTTCAATTCTCCTTGATTTTAACTTAATTATAGAAATAATAACATATTGCAAGGGAAAAGTCACTACTTTTTGATAAATAAAAATTATTTTATCAAACTTAACCGTCATTGACAAAACAATTGTTTAAGTTATATAATTATCTCAACGATAAAGTATAGGTGATAAGTATGTATGATTCCTTGAAAATCGAAGTTTGCAAAGCTAACAAAGAGCTCCATGCTTTAGGTCTTGCTCCGTTTACTTGGGGGAATGTTTCTGCAGTTGATCGGGATAACGGAGTTTTTGCTATTAAGCCTTCTGGCGTACCCTATGATGAATTAACTCCTGAAAGCATGGTTATAATTTCAATTGAAGATGGCAGTATTGTTGAAGGAGAATATAATCCTTCTTCAGATACACCAACGCACTATGTTCTATATAAGGAATTTAAAGAGCTGAATGCGGTTGTGCATACCCATTCGGTTAATGCATCCTCATTTGCTCAATCTGGCAGAGCAATTTTGCCTTATGGCACAACGCACGCTGATTTTTCATATACAGAGGTGCCTTGCACGCGTGCTCTTACTGCTGAGGAAGTAAATAATGAATATGAGCTTAATACAGGCATTGTAATAGCTGAACATTACAAGAAAAATGATTTAGATGTTTATTCAACCCCGGCAGTGCTTGTCAGGTCGCATGCACCATTTGCCTTTGGTAAATCTGCGCACGATGCTGTTCACAATGCTGCAGTTCTTGAAATTGTTGCTGAAATGGCTCTTAAAACAGAGCTTCTTTCTGCAAAAGCAGAAAGTATTATTCCTAAGTATCTATCCGATAAGCATTATTTCAGAAAGCATGGAAAGGACGCCTATTACGGACAAAAATAGTTATGACTGATTTTACGCATTTGCATCTTCATACAGAATATAGCCTTCTCGATGGCGCTTGTCGCATTGAGGAGGTAATTTCGCGTGCTAAAGAATTGGGGCAAACAAGTCTTGCAATTACTGACCATGGTGTTTTATATGGTGCAGTTGCGTTTTACAAGGAATGTAAAAAACAAGGAATCAAGCCTATAATCGGTTGCGAGGTTTATGTTGCACCGCGTTCAAGGTTTGATAAAGTTCATGGAATTGATAGCGAGCGATACCACCTTATTCTTTTATGTGAAAATGAAACAGGGTATAAAAATCTGATTAAAATTGTTTCATCGGCTTGGGTTGATGGCTTTTATACAAAACCAAGAACCGATAGGGAAACTCTTGAAAAATATAACGATGGTTTGATTGCCCTTTCAGGTTGCCTTTTTGGTGAGGTTGCCAGAAAGATAACTGAACGAAATTATAGCGAAGCTTTGGAAACCGCAAAGTGGTATAAAGGTATTTTTGGTGCGGATAATTATTTCCTTGAAATGCAAAATCACGGTATGCTCGAAGAACGTGAGGTTATTGACGGTGTCATTTCAATTAGTCGTGAACTTAATATTCCTGTTATTGCTACAAATGATGTTCACTATACTGTGAAAGAAGATGCAGATGTTCAAAGGGTGCTTATTGCTATTCAAACCAATAAGGTTGTAGGTGAAGATAACGCTCTGGATTTCGAGAACGATGAATTCTACCTTAAAAGCGGTGATGAGATGTCAGAAGCTTTTAAGGAGTATCCTGAAGCAATTTCAAACACTGTTAAAGTAGCGCAAAGGTGTAATTTCGATTTTGAATTTGGTGTTACAAAGCTTCCGCTCTTTGATGCACCTGTTGATGATCATAAAATATTTTTGAGGGATGAATGTTTAAAAGGCTTAAAAGCTTTTATGGGAGAAATTCCTGAAAATTATAAAAATCAACTTGATTACGAGCTTACTGTTATAGATAAAATGGGCTTTAATGACTATTTTTTGATTGTAGCTGATTTTATAAAATTTGCTAAATCAAAAGGAATTCCTGTTGGTCCCGGCCGAGGTTCTGCCGCCGGCTCATTAGCAGCTTATGCCTTGGGTATAACTGGTATTGACCCAATTATAAATAAATTGCTTTTTGAAAGATTTTTGAATCCTGAAAGAGTAAGTATGCCCGATATAGACATCGATTTTTGTTATGAGCGCAGAGGCGAAGTAATAGATTATGTTAATAAAAAATACGGAACAGATAGAGTTGCTCAAATTGTAACATTCGGAACGCTTCAGGCAAAGGCTGCGGTGCGTGATGTTGCAAGAGCGTTGGGGTTGCCGTATAGTACGGGTGATGTTGTAGCAAAGCAAATTACCCGTGAGTTTCCGGATATCAAAACTGCTCTTGAAAAAAATCCTGAGTTAAAATTATTGTATAATTCGGATGAAAATATTAAAAAGGTTATAGATACTGCTATGCGTGTTGAGGGTATGCCTCGCCATGCCTCAACCCATGCAGCAGGTGTTGTTATAACCCGCGATGAAGTTTCAGATTACGTACCGCTCGCAAAAAACGGAGACCAAACTGTTACCCAGTTTACAATGACAGAAATTGAACAATTAGGTCTTTTAAAAATGGATTTTTTAGGCCTTCGTACCTTGACAGTTATAAATGATGCAGTTGAAGAGGTAAAAAAGACAAATCCTGATTTTGATATTTCTAAAATACCAATGGATTGCGAGGCAATTTTTACCCAAATGAGCAAGGGAAATACTCTCGGCATTTTTCAATGCGAATCCGCAGGTATGACTAATTTAATAGTTAATATGAGACCTGAAAAATTTTCCGATATAGCTGCGGCTATTGCTCTTTACAGACCCGGTCCTATGTTCTTTATTGATTCATATTTAATCAACCGTAAGCACCCTGAAAACATTAAATACAGAACACCGCTTTTAAAGGATATTCTTGATGAAACAAACGGTTGTATGGTTTATCAAGAGCAGGTTATGCAGGTGTTTAGAACCCTTGCCGGCTATTCATATGGCAGAGCTGATGTTGTTCGTAGAGCAATGAGCAAAAAAAAGCGAGATGTTATGGAAAATGAGCGAAATATTTTTATAAACGGTTTAACTGAAGAAAATGGAAATGTTATCATAGATGGTGCGGTGCGTCGTGGTATCGATTATGAAACTGCTGATGCAATTTTTTCTGATATGATATCTTTTGCCTCTTACGGATTCAATAAAAGTCACACGGCAGCCTATGGCTTAATTGCTTATCAAACTGCATATTTAAAGGTTAATTTTCCTAAAGCTTTTATGGCGGCTCTTTTAACCAGTGTTATTGGTGATGTTTTAAAAACTGCTCTTTATATTGAAGAGTGTAATCGCCTTGGGATAAAAGTACTTCCGCCTCACGTTAATCGTAGCGGCGTTAGGTTTTCTGTTGTTAAAAATGACATTGTTTTTCCTCTCTTAAGCGTAAAAAATACAGGTAGAGCCTTAATAGCCAAAATTGAAGCTGAAAGAAATACAAATGGTTTTTACAAAGGTTTTTGGGATTTTTGCAAAAGGGTTTATGGTAGCGAACTTAACAGAAGAGCCTTAGAAAGCCTTATCAAAGCCGGTGCTCTTGATGGGTTGGGTCTTAACAGGCGAGAAATGATTATGAACATTGATTTAGTTATGAATGCCGCCCAAAAAGAAAACGACCTATATGCAGGGGGTCAGCTTGATATGTTTTCTATTGGTGGGGAAGCTGATTCTTCGTTTAATGATGAACCTAATTTTTCAAGATGCGGAGAAATGACTAAAAATGATATGCTATATCTTGAAAAAGAAGTTGCAGGTATGTATTTTTCAGGTCATCCTCTTGAGGAGTATCGTAGTGTTAGTGAAAAGATTGATTCTCCGAAAACATCATTTCTTTATGAGTGCCTTGAAACAGGCAAGGAAAATGAAATTGATGAGAAGCCTGTAAAATTTTTAGGTATAATTACCTCTGTAAAAAAGAAAGTAACAAAGCGTGATGATATTATGGCGTTTTGCGGTATTGAGGATCTTTACGGTAATATGGAAATGATTGTTTTTCCAAAACCCTTTGCCTTGTTTTCTGATATGTTATCGGTAGGTAATATAATTTTAGTTGACGGCAGAATTTCTGTTAAAGATGAAGAAATTAAGCTTCTCGCTGAAAAAATATCGATTCCCTCTAAGGATGATATCGATTATAAAAATGAAAATAAATCTTCGGCTGAAAATTCTTCAATTCAGCCTAAAAAGACAGAATCCGCAAAAAAGAAAAAAATAGGCGTTTTTTTAAGAGTGGAAAATGAAAATCCTATGCTTTATAAAAAAATAGTGAATTTAATTTCTATTTTTGAAGGGAAAATGCCTGTTTATATTTACAGAACCGATATAAAAAAATATGAGTTTTTAGGAATGGACTTATTAACAACGGTTAATAAACCGATGATTGATGAACTGAAAACTCTTCTTGGCGACGAGAATGTTGCAGTAATAGAATAATTTTATAATTTTAATTCAAAAACCCTTGACAAAAGGAAAGAGATTTAATATAATTCTATTCGTTGCAAAACACGGACCATTAGCTCAGTTGGTTAGAGCAACCGGCTCATAACCGGTTGGTCCGGGGTTCGAGTCCCTGATGGTCCACCATAGCCACCGCAATAGCGGTGGCAGTTATATAGGGGTATAGCTCAGCTGGTAGAGCAGCGGTCTCCAAAACCGCGTGTCGTGAGTTCGATTCTTACTGCCCCTGCCAAACAAAAAACCGT
>JAZUOA010000134.1:0-9246 GCA_045604445.1 Acutalibacteraceae bacterium | reverse complement strand
CAAAAGATAATGTAACAATGCAGATTGACACGGTAGTTTTTTTCCAGATTACCGACCCTAAGCTTTTCTGCTATGGCGTTGAATATCCTATCTCCGCCATAGAAAATTTAACTGCTACTACTCTTCGTAACATTATCGGTGAATTAGAGCTTGACCACACACTAACATCTCGCGATACTATCAACGCGAAAATTCGCGGTATACTTGATGAAGCAACTGACCCTTGGGGTATCAAGGTTAACCGCGTTGAGCTTAAAAACATTCTTCCTCCTCGCGAAATTCAAGACGCTATGGAAAAACAAATGAAAGCAGAGCGCGAACGTCGCGAAAGCATCCTTCGCGCAGAAGGCGAAAAAGCCAGCCAGGTGCTTGTTGCAGAAGGTAAGAAAGAGGCCCTAATTCTCGGCGCAGAAGCAGATAAGCAAGCCGCCATTCTTCATGCAGAGGCAGTTAAGGAATCAAAAATTCGCGAAGCGGAAGGCGAAGCTAACGCTATTATTGCAATCCAAAAAGCTCAGGCTGAGGGTATCAGACTGATTAACGAAGCCGCTCCCTCAAAGCAATACCTTTCTCTTAAGGGGATGGAAGCATTTGAAAAAGCCGCTGATGGCCAGGCAACAAAAATTATTGTTCCCTCTGATTTACAAAATCTTGCAGGCGTAACGGGTAGCGTTAAGGAGTTTTTAAAAGACTAATTAACTAAAAAGTGAAAACACAACAAAAAAGTATTCAAGGTTAACCTTGAATACTTTTTTTATTATTTAATTTTTTTATTACTGAGAAATAGAAAATTACGGAAAGTATAGTTGCTGTAGTCCACCCTACAGGCCAGGAATACCAGATTCCCTGATATCCCCAGATAGGTGCAAAAACAAAAGCAAGAATAACTCTTAATATTAGATCGGTAAAGGTTGCGGTCATAAAAAGCTTCATTGAACCTGTTCCTCTTAAGACACCGTCACCCACAAGCTTAAGACCGATAAAGCAAAAGAAGGGGGAAACTGTTTTCAAAAACGCAGTTCCCGAATCAACTGCAAGCTTACTTCCCTCGCCTTCCATAAAAAGCCTTATAAAAGGCTCATTAAAAAGCAAATAAGCAGCTGCAAAAACGCACCCTGTTAATATAACCATCAGGGAACCGCATTTCATACCATCCTTTATGCGGTGGTATTTTTTTGCGCCCAGATTTTGAGCGGTGAAGCTTGAAACACCGTTACCGAAGGTACAAAGCGCATTCAATGTAAAAGTGTTTAATTTTATTGCCGCCGAGAAGCCTGCAACAACTGATGAACCGAAACCGTTAATAAGCTTCTGGATAAAGATATTGCCAACTGAAACAAAGCTTTGCTGTAAAACGCTGGGAATTGAAATACGGGCAATATTTTTCAATAGCTCAAAAGAAAACAACTCTGCCTTACCTCCGACAGGTAACTTTTTCATATTTTTAAATAAAGTTAAAGTAGACAAAATACCTGCCAACCCTTGAGCAATAAATGTTGCCCACGCTACGCCTGAAACACCCATATTGAAAAACACTACAAATACATAATCCAAAACAACATTCAAAACAGATGAAAAAATTAAAAAGTAAAGCGAGGTTTTCGAATCGCCTAATGAAGTGAAAACTCCATTGGAAATATTATAAATAAATAAGAAAACAAAACCGCCTACATATATCTCAAGATAAAGAGCCGAATCCTTAAAAATATTTTGCGGCGTATCAATAGCATTCATTAAAGCAGGAGTCAAAGCAATACCTAAAACAGTTAAAATCCCGCCTAAAACAACACAGGAAATAAGCGAGGTTGTTATGGCGGTTTTAACTTTTCTATATTCTCTTGCACCGAAAAGTTGAGATATAACAACGCTGCACCCTATATTGCAGCCAATTGCTATAGCGTTAAAAATATTGGTAATAGGGTAAGATGCGCCTACTGCGGCTAAAGCCTCCTCCCCTGCAAAACGGCCTGCTATTAAGCTATCAGCAATGCTATACATTTGTTGAAAAATAACGCTTATAAAAAGAGGTAATGTAAATTTCAACAAAACCTTATTAACTTTTCCTTCAGTTAAATCGTAAGCCAAAAAATCATATCCTTTAAAAATTTCAATAGTATTATAAGAGAGGTTTTTTATTTTGTAAAGATTTTTAAAAGAGAAAATATTTTTGTTTTCGGGGTGGATTTTATGCAAAATTTTTTAAATTCTGTTAATGCGGTGGTTTGGGGTGTACCTATGCTTATTTTTTTTGTATTCACTGCATTAAGATTTACTCTGAACAGTAAATTTTTTCAATTCCGCGGTTTTAGTCAATTATTTAAATGTACAATAGGAAATATGTTCAAAAATAAAGAAAATAGCGGAATAAGCCAATGGGGTGCTTTTTGCTCCGTTTTAGGAGCTTGCATAGGAACAGGCAATATTATAGGGGTTGCAACAGCTATATATTCAGGCGGTGCCGGAACAGTTTTCTGGATGTGGATTTCCGCATATTTTTCCATGATGACTGCATACGCAGAAAACTATTTAGGCATAAAATACCGAAGAAAAAACAAATATGGAATTATAGAAGGCGGTGCTTTTTCTTATATAGAAAACGGAGTTAAAATGAAAGGTCTTTCTAAGGTTTATGCCTTTTTTTGTCTTATGTCTGCCTTAGGAATGGGGAATCTCGCCCAAAGCAATTCGGTATCCGCATCACTAACAAGCGGATTTGGCTTAAACAAGGCTTTAACAGGGCTTTTAGCCGCTTTTCTCTGTTTTTTAATAATAAGAGGTGGGGTAAAAAGAATAGCCTTATTCGGCACCTTAGCGGTACCTATTATGACGATTGGTTATTTAATTCTCTCAGGAGCAGTGCTTTTCATATTTAAAGAAAACATTATTCCTTGCATTGTGCTTATTTTCAAGGATGCATTTTCTTTAAAGGCGTTAAACGGATTTGGCATATATAAAGCAATGCGCTACGGCATTTCGAGAGGTGTTTTTTCAAATGAAGCAGGATTAGGCTCTTCAACAATTCTGCATTCACAAGTTGAAACAAAAGATGGTGAAGCTCAAGGAATGTGGGCAATGTTAGAGGTATTTATTGACACAGTTTTCTTATGCACAATTACTGCTTTGGTTATTTTAACTGCCACAAATAACAAAAGCACTCACCTATTCGGCGCAGAGCTTTCTATAACGGCTTACGGCACGTTGGGAAAAATCGGTAAAAAAGGCATAGCGCTCCTTACCGCTGTTTTTGCGTTCACATCACTTTCCAGCTGCTCTTTTTACGGGGAAAAAAGCTTTGAATATTTACTTGGGAAAAAGCACACAAAGCTTTATAAATCTCTTTACATTATTCTTGTATTTATAGGATGCATCACCTCTCCTAAAACCATTTGGGCTTTCGCAGATATTTGCAATGGTCTTATGGCCATACCTAACTTGTTTTCTATAAATATACTTGCAAAAGAGGTTGAGTACCCATAAAAAAATTGTCTAAGGTGATTACCTTAGACAATTTTTTTAATACTTATCTTTAATCGTTAGCCCTTTGGTATTGTGGGCACTGTACGAGGTGCCTTTATACGCTTTAACTGTATAGCGGTAGGTTACACCTTTTTTTGCTGTTTTATCCAAGAAAGAAACTGTTGAACCTTTTTTAATATTTGCGATTCTTGTCCAGCCGCCGTTACCCGTTGCCCGATACACATAATATCCGCTTGCGCCTGAAACCTTTCCCCATTTAACTGTTACACCGCTTTTTGAAGAGCTTACTGAAGAAAGCTTTGGAGCTGAAAGCCGAACTAAAGAAACCGCCTTATATGTGCTCATATATGAACCACTGTATGCTTTAACTGCATAAATATATTCTGTTGAGTTCTTAGCTGTTGTATCAATAAATGTTACGGTTGAGGCATTTGTTATTTTCTTAAGCCTTACCCACTCGCTTGTTTTTGTTTTTCTGTAAACTATGTATCCGCTACATTTTGACACTTTACCCCAAGAAAGCTTAATACCATTCGAAGCATTGGTAATTTTAACCGAGGGCATTGAAACAAATTTACAGGTTAAGCCTTTTTCATCATAAAAACCACTGACATCACCATTTGCAGAAACAACGGTATAAGTATAGGTTGTGCCTGATTTTGCAGTTTTATCTGTAAATGAAGAAACATCACCAACTGTAGCAATTTTAACCCATGAGCTATTAGTTGTTTTTCTTCCTATGAAATAGCTATCCGCACCAGCAACTTTCTTCCATGATATCTTTATACCGTTTGAAGCATTGCTGATTTTTGAAAGCCTCGGAATATCCAGATACATAGCGCTAACACCTTGAGTATCAAATCCGCTTTCAATATCATCAAGGTACGCTTTAACTGTATAATCGTAAACTACACCGCTTTTTGCAGTTGTATCCAAATAACTTTTCACACTGCCTTTAAATTCAGCAATCTGAGACCATCCGCTATTTTCGGTTCGGCGGTAGAGTGTATAACCCTCTGCATTTTTAACCGTACCCCAATTTACCTGTATGCCCTTTCTTGTCATTTGGGCAGACTTCATTTCGGGGGTTGAAAGCTTTATAAAATCAACAGATATGTTGCTTTCAAATCCGCTTTTTAAAACGCCCTTTACGGAAACAACTGCATAAGTGTAGGTTTCACCGTTTTTCACTTGAAAATCAATAAAATGAGCTTCTTTAGCATCCTTAGTCTCATATATTTTTACATAATCAGTTGTTTTAGTTTTTCTGTAGATTTCATAATAATCTGCATCAATATTACTATACCAGAAAATTGAAATTGCCACGGCATCAGCATAACCATAGAAAATCTCAGGTGCAGCAGGAGCTTCATCAATAAATTCAAAGCCATTTTCATTTGCGTAAATTTGAGCAACAGTTCCGCTTTTACCTTTAATAACAAAATCCTCATTTTTAACAAACTCAATATCATCTTCGGAATAATAGCCAAAAGCTTTATTTCCGATGCTTTCAATATCATTTGGTATTGTTATCTCGTTTATATCAGTACCATGGAACGATGATGCACCTATTATTTTTAAATTTTCTGAAAAACTGATTTCAGATAAATTAGCACAACCCCTGAAAGCATTTGCACCAATTTCTGCAATACAGGAAAAATTAACACTTGTTAAGTTTTCGCAGGAAGCAAATGCCCAAGCCGGGATTATCGACACGCCTTCAGGCAAAACAACACTTTTTAGCCTTGAATAAGAAAATGCACCTTCGCCTATAGCGGTAACCGTGTCAGGAATTGTTATTTCTTCTATTATTGAATTTCTGAAAGCCTCTTTGCCGATTTCCGCAATTGTTTCCGGGAAGGATACTGTTTGCGCGCCCTCAGGAATTTTATAAAGCACGGTTAAATCTGAATTATAAAGGCCGCCCTCAAAGGAAGCAAAACAACCACCTTCTTCAACTGTAATGCAGCTAAGCTTATGCGCTTTCATAAAGGATGTATCGTGTATCTTATTAACAGTTTTCGGAACATAAACAGTTTCCACCTTTGAATTCTCAAAAAGAAATTCACCTAAACCAACAACTTTAAGGTTATCAATTTCTTCGGGGATTATTATGTTTGTGGAATATTCGCAATCTGTAAATGAAGTAAGTATAACACTATCTTCATCAAACATTTCATATTCAAAGCATAAAGTATAGTCACTCAAATCTATGAATTCTATTTCATTTTCTACGGCATAATTGTAAACAGGTGCATTTACATTTGAATAAATTTTAATGCCATCAATTTTTGCAAACTCATCATCCGCAGATTCATCGCAATAGTAGCCTATGCTGTATGCACCAATCTCTTCAACTGTTTCAGGAATAAAATATTCCTTTAACTCTTTACAGCCATAAAAAGCCATAGACCCGATTTTAGTTACATTTGAATAATCAAATGCAGTAATAGATGAACAACCGTAAAAAGCTCTGTCACCGATTTCTGAAAGAGTTTCCGGCAAGATAATCGTATCGCCTGCACCAAGAGAAGAAGCATTTAAAAATGCTTCAGAGCTTATACTTGTAACGCCTTCGCTTATTTCAATAGCACTAAAATCGTATAAAAGCCATTGGGGTGCTTCAATAAATTCAGGCATTTCCCCTTCTCCGTTGATTACAAGAGTGCCATTTTCGTTATCTATATACCAATTAAACTCTCTTCCGTCCTCAGCGGTTACAGCACCTGAAGCAAAATATGTATCAACCGCGATAGCAGTAGCAGGTACCATTCCTACCAACAAAACAACAGCAAGAATTATTGATAAAATCTTCTTCATAATAAAACCGCCTCCAAAACGCAATATATATTTATTATACTACAACCAAAAATGGAATTCAACAACAAAAAGAAAAGCCCCGAGAAAAACTCGGGGCAGAAAACTTATAATATATTTAAATTATTAGCCTTCCTGTTTTTTCTTGAAGCACTCGCTGCAGTAAACGGGACGATCCTCACGGGGTTTAAAATAAACCTCTGCAACACCGCCACACTCTGCGCAAACTGTTGTGAACTTTTCGCGCTCGCCTCTCATAGCCTGTTTGCGTGCATCGCGGCAAGCTTTGCAGCTTTTGGGCTCATTAACTAAGCCTTTTTCTGCATAAAATTCCTGTTCACCGGCTGTGAAAATAAATTCGTTGCCGCACTCTTTACAGGTGAGTGTTTTGTCTTCGTACATTTTTGTTACCTCGCTTGATAAAAGATGTTGCCCTCTAACGGAATTGCACCGCCACCTTTGGCGAAGGTTTCGGATAAATTCCGCAACCTATATCAACGCTCTGCTCTTAAGCTAAGAGGACATATATAAAAGAGATTGCTCTCAATTATTAGAATTTTTAAGTTTTCGGCGAGCCCTTTGAAGCGCATTATCTACCGACTTTGGTAACATGCCTAATCTTTGACCGACTTCATCATAAGAAAGACCGCCCGCAATCAGAAAAACTACGGCTTTTTCGGTTTTGGAAAGGCTCTCCTCGCAAGCATCTATAACATTTGAAAGGCGCTCATTTAAAATAACAGCATCCAAAGGGTTAGAGGAATCAATTTGATTCTCCAATAAAGCGCTACTATCGCCAACAGGAATTTCATAGCGTTTTTTAGCCGCAGTAAAAATCTTATGACGCATACAAACCAAGGCATAAGCTTCAAAAGGAACACCTTTAGAAGCATCATATGTATCAAGGGCGTTTAAAAAGCCAAGCATACTTTCCTGGATAAAATCATCCTCATCCAGATATGAACTGCGAACGCACAAGCCACGAGTGTTAAAAAAACGCTCAGTTAAAACTGCTTTGGCGGCTTCATTCCCATTTTGAGAAAGGCTTACGAGCTCCTCATTACTGAGTGAATAAAGCTCACTCTTATTCCGGATACTCAAAAAACCACCTCAAAGCAAATATAAATACTCTTATATGATATAATACAACACATTTGTCATTTTGTCAAATATTTTTTAACATTTCAGCGTTTTTTTGTATAAAATACAAAATATTGCAAAAAACGACAGAATGAATCATTCTGCCGTTTTAGTATTTTGCTCTGTAATTACATCAGTTTTATACCATTTTCTATTTATTTTCATAAAATAAAAATCTTTATAAACGCTTTTGTAGGAACCCTCTTTACCGGAAACGTTTATTTCAAAATCCATTATTGCAACATCGGTTGGAAGTTTTTTGTATCCATAAGTTTCAGCGAGAGTAGCATTAAATGCGGTAAGCTCCTCCTCTGTTATATAGGCTGTTTCTATTATTTTATAAGAAACCTTAAATTCCTCACCGCAGTTTTCAGTATAAAATGCAACACTTTTATCTAACGCTTCAACCATAGCTTTATAGGTTTCATCATCATTAAAATACCAATTTGTTTTCTTGTATTCCTTTATTTGTTCATCAAATAAGCTATAGTAAAGCTCACCATTATTGGATTCTATGGCTTGGCATAGGGTTTTTACAGCGGTTTCAGGTTTTGTTCCCGTTAAAACACCCGTCGTAACTGCAGCAACGCATAAAACAAAAGCAATAATAATTAAAAAGCTTATAACCGTTTTTCTTGAAAATCTTTTTCTTTTTTTCTCCGCTTTTACAAACTTTGCGGGTTTTTTATCCTCAATCTTCTGAAAAGGTGCAGAACAATATGCACAGCTATCAAAATTATCAGGGCTTTGACGATGGCATTTTTCGCAATACATAACTCTACTCCTTAGATTCCATTCATCCTATATTAAAAACAGATTCGGACAACTATGATTATAAGCTTATTATAAAACAAACCGCCTGCTTTTGCAAGCAGGCGGGAATTTTAATAAGAATTATTCCTCAACAGGAGCTTCAACAGCTTCTTCTGCAACCTCTTCAGTTGCTTCTTCAGCTGCCTCTTCAACAGGAAGAAGAGCACGAATTGAAAGGCTAACTCTCTTTCTTTCTTCATCGATTTCAGTAATCTTTGCCTCTACCTTTTCACCGATTTTAAGAACATCAGCAGGTTTTGCTACATGCTTATTTGCAATCTGTGAAATATGAATAAGGCCATCAACACCGGGAACGATGTGAGCAAATGCACCAAACTCTGTGAAGTTTGCAATTTCAACCTCTGCAACAGAATCAACTGTATATTTTGCTTTGAAGATTTCCCAAGGATTATCTTCAAGCTTTTTGTAGCCAAGGCCGATTTGTTTCTTTTCAGCATCAAGAGATTTGATAGTAACCTCAACCTCATCGCCTACATTAACAACCTCTGAAGGATGTTTAATTCTGTTCCAGGAAAGCTCGGAAACGTGAATCATACCATCAACACCGCCGATATCTACAAAAGCACCGAACTTAGTGAGTGATTTAACTACGCCTTTGCGAACTTCGCCCTCCTGAGCCTCTGCCCAGAATTTTTCTTCAGCAGCTTTCTTCTCGCCTTTAAGAACAGCGCGGATAGAACCTACTGCTCTTCTTCTTTGCTTGTTAACCTCAATAACCTTGAAGCGAACTGTTTTCTTAACAAGGTCTTCAAGCTTATCATTACGGCTTGCGGTAGCAAGAGAAGCAGGAATGAAAAGACGAGCGTTGTTTGCTACAACAATAATACCACCGCGAACTACTTCTGTTACTGTGCCTTCAAGAATGGTATCTGTTCCTGCGGCTGCAACAATTCCGTCCCACGCAGCAATTGCGTCGTAGCGTTTTTTGGAAAGCATTGTAAAGCCTTCCTGATCGTTGGTTTTCATGATGATAAGGTC
>JAZUOA010000133.1:0-4767 GCA_045604445.1 Acutalibacteraceae bacterium | reverse complement strand
AAAATGTATGTACACATATACAAATATGGCATATATTAAACGCCAGCCTGTTGATTTGTTTTCAACTCAAAACAGAGGTGGCAGAGGCGTGAAGGGTATGACAAGGCGCGAGGATGACTATGCAGAAACAATGTTTATTGCTTCATCCCACGATTACATTATGTTCTATACCACACGAGGCAGAGCATATCGCCTTAAAGGTTATGAAATTCCTGAAGGAAGCAAAACAAGCAAGGGCTCCAACATTGTTAACATTCTTCCCCTTGAAAACGGAGAAAAAGTTTCTGCGATGATACGAGTTCCTAAAGAAGACGAGGGAATGTACCTTTGCATGGTAACAAGAAAGGGTATAATTAAGCGTTCTTCTCTTGATATTTTTAGAAACACAAGAAGAAACGGTATTATTGCCGTAACCCTTCGCGAAGACGATGAGCTCGCTTGGGTTAAGCTTACATCAGGAAATGATGATTTACTTGTTGCAACTAAAAAGGGTATGTGCATTCGCTTTAATGAAAACGATGCAAGGCCATTAGGTAGAACTGCAAGCGGTGTTAAAGCAATTACCCTTAAAGATGGTGACGAGGTTATCGGTATGACCGTTATGAATCCTGAAGGAAAGCTTTTAACAGTCAGCGAAACCGGTTTTGGCAGAATAAGCGAAAATAATAATTACCGCGTTCAGTCCAGAGGCGGTAAAGGACTTAAAAACTACCATATTGAAAAATATGGCGATGTTGCTGCAATAAGCGATATAAATGAAGAGGACGATATTATTCTTATTTCTCAGGATGGTATTATTATAAGAATACCTGCTTCTGCGGTAAGAGTATGCGCTCGTCCGTCTAAGGGTGTAAAGGTTATGCGTTTAGGTGAAGGCGATAAGGTTGTTACGCTTTCTACCACAGAGCATGATGAAGAGGAAATTAACGGTACTGTTGAAGATGATGGTACTGCTACAGAAGGTGCAGGAGACACCTCCGAGGATAATGAGGATATAGGAACTGAAAACAACGATTCCCAAACCACAGATAATACGGAGGAATAAGCTATGTCTGATAAAAGAAGAAACGATGATGATTTTCAAAGTTATATCGACCTTCTTGCAGAATATGCAGATACACCTGATGAAGAGGAAGATATAGTTTTAAATGATGATGAGGATGTAACTGATACTGAAAGCGAAAAAAGTTCTATAAGTTATGATTATGAGGAAGAAATTGTTGATGATTTACCCTCTCCCCCACCATTTAATAAGGATATTGAAGATATCTCAAGCAATTCACAAAAACAAAATATTTTCAAGCGCATTTCAGCATGGTACAATAATCTTCCAAAGAAAAAGAAGATAATTGTAAGCATAATTGCAGTTATTCTTGCTGTTGTTATTGCATTGGGAGCTTCATTAGGTATTTTTGTCCTAAATAAATTCGGTCTTATGGGTGATAATATCAATGGAACCGAAACAGAAGATGTTATCTACGATGATGGCGAATTTGAGGACATTGATATTGATATTGGCTCTGCAGGTTTTAAACAGGCTTTGCAGGATTGGGCAACTCAAGGAAATGAAAACAGAATGTCAAGCAAAAATGTTATAAATGTTTTGCTTGTAGGAGCAGATAGCCGAAACGGTGTAAATGAAGGTAACACGGATGTTATGATGCTTGTTTCTCTTAATAAGAAAACAAAGCAGTTAAAAATGGTTTCTTTTTTAAGAGATAGTTACCTTTATATTCAAGGAAAAAATGGTTCATATTGCTCAAAATTAAATGCTGCGTATTCTATGGGTGGTCCCCAAACACTTATGGAAACAATAGAAAATAACTATAAAATAGATATTGATAGCTATGTTATGGTTAATTTTGAATCCTTTAAGGCTATTGTTGATGCTATGGGTGGAGTAACGGTTGATGTTAAAAAATACGAAGCAGATTATAACTATAAAAAGTTTAAAATTGAGCTTCCATATGGAGAGGATGTTACTCTTAACGGAACTCAGGCATTGTGCTTCTGCCGTATCAGAGGATGCGATGCTGATGGAGATGTAAGCAGAACTCGCCGCCAAAGGCAGGTTATAGATGCTATAATCAATAAGGTTAAAACTGCTTCTTTAGGTGATTTAAATAAATACATTGATATTTTACTTCCCTATGTTGACACAGGCTATAGCGAAGGGCAGATTCTTTCTTTAGGAATAAAAGCTATAACAGGTAAATGGTTTAACTATGAAAGGACTCAGCTTCAGGCTCCTGACGAGGAATGCAGAACTTCAGGCAGCGCAAATGCTTGGATTTGGGTCGTTGATTATCAGCTTGCTGCTTTTAAGCTTCAAAATGAGCTTTACGGTCAATCTAATATTAAAATAGATGAAGGAAGAACATCTATAATTGATGTTTACCGAGGTGCTAATTATACAGGTAGCTCGTCATCAGTTGTTAAACCTGATAATAAAGATGAGCCTGAAGCCACTGAAGAAAAAATAGTAACAACAACACAGGCAGTTTCTGTTAACGCAAGCGAAACAGAGGTGGTTTCAACTGAGTCTGTTTCCCAAAGCGATACTACAGCGCCCGAAACAACAGAGGCTGTAACCGATATTATCGAAACTCAGCCTGTTGAAACAACGATACCTTCCACTACCCTTCCGCCTGAAACGGAAGCAGTTCCGGAGCCTTCTCAAACAACGGAGGCGGTGGTAAATCAATGAGGATTAACCACGAAAATGTAAAAAAAAGAAAAAGCTATTATGGATTTGCTAAAAACTATCCGGGTAAATTAGGTTCAAGCAAATATGTTATCGGTGATAGTAAAGCTGTAAGAAAAAGAGAATCCGTAAGAAGAATAATAATTACTGTTCTTATTATAATTTTATTTATAACATCTTATATAGTAACCAATGTATGCCTTGAAATATCAGAAAGGCATATAGAAAATAAGAAGGAAGAAAAAATAGTAAGCGAAAACCCACAGATTTCTGTGGGTTTTTAAGGCTTTTATACTATAATAATGTATAGAGGGAAATATGGAAGAATTTAAAATTATAAAAAACGAGAATGAAGAAAGCAAGTATAAAAAGCAATATTTAAGGCTTTTTAATGCTATAACCGATGCAATAGAATGCCGGGATATTGAAGAGGCAAAAAGCTTATTGTTTTTTGATTTGATTGAGGAAAATGAAGAATCGGTTTATAAGGAAATGTATCATGTTCTTGTTGAAAGCATAATAGAAGCAAGAAATATGAACGAAAAGGATATTTTTAATGAGGTTTTAATTCAAGCTCAGCAAAAAACAGAAGATATGTATATATAAAAATGGGTATGTAAAAAAAAGCGCAGACCGCATAAAACTATATATAAAGAAAGAGACTTTTACAGGATAGAAATCCTGTAAAAGTCCCATTTTTTATGTTTTAATTATTCATCATCGTTGCAACAATCGCAATCGTCACAACCGCAGTCGCAATCGTCAAATTCGATATCGAGCTCAAGCTTTTCTCCGCATGCGGGGCATTCAATGAATTCTTCATCAAGCATTTCATCATCAAGATAAATCTCTTCACCGCAAGAGGGGCACTCTACTTCATAAAGCTCTTCATCGTCGCAGCAGCAACAATCATCGTCTTCTTCGCAGTAAACATATTCTTCGATATCTGCAAGGTCTTCATCAAGCTCATCAACAAAATCTTCAACTTCTGCAAGATCCTCATCGATATCGCTTACTGTAAGAGCTAAATCCTCGAGAATATCAAACATAGCTTCGAAAATTTTTGTTTCCTTAGAATCTTTGTCAAGGTCAAGACCTGCTGCAAGACCTTTAAGGTATGCAACCTTTTCTGTAAGTGTCATTTAAAACGACCTCCTGATTATATTATTTACAATAAAAAAGCAATTATGCTCTTGAAAGGTATTCGCCTGTTCTTGTATCAATGTTAATCATTTCGCCCTCATCAATGAAAAGAGGAACTTTGATTTCTGCACCTGTTTCAACTGTTGCGGGTTTTGTTGCGTTAGTAGCTGTGTTACCTGCAAAGCCGGGGTCAGTTTTTGTAACCTGAAGAGTTACGAATGTTGGGGGTTCAACGCCGAAAACGTTGCCCTTGTAAGAGAGGATTTTGCAAACCATATTCTCTTTAACAAATTTGAAGTTATCGCTGAGATTTGAAGCATCAACGGGAACCATATCGTAGGTTTCCTGGTCCATAAAGTAGTAAAGACCGCCATCCTCGTATGAATATTCCATTTCCTTTCTCTCAATGAAAGCTGTGGGATATTTGTCAGTAGGGCTGAAGGTTTTTTCAGTAACGCTACCATTGATAACGTCTCTGATTTTTGTGCGAACGAAAGCTGCACCTTTACCGGGTTTAACGTGCTGGAATTCGATGATGGAATAAACCTTACCATCCATTTCGAATGTAACGCCGTTTTTAAAATCGCCTGCTGTTACCATAACTAAATTCCTCCGAAAATGAATTTCATATTTTTACATTATAATACTATAACATTTTGCCCCTATTTTCAAGTGTTTTTTTATATTTTGCCTTGTAAATAGGGGAATTTGTAATAAAAACCTTATTTTTCTTCTTTTATACCTATACCCAATTCATCAAGCTGAAGATTATCAACTTTTGATGGGCATTCTGTCATAGGCTCGCTTGCATTCTGAACCTTGGGGAATGCAATAACATCGCGAAGAGAATCAACCTGAAGAAGCTGCATAATAAGGCGGTCAAGAAGTCGGAGGCCAAGCGGTCTTAGGAAGACAATACA
>JAZUOA010000132.1:0-9830 GCA_045604445.1 Acutalibacteraceae bacterium | reverse complement strand
CAGGTTTTGAGAGCGGGCAAATTCCTCCGCCTTAATATCCTCCTCGGTATTAGAGCCGCAGTAGGTGGCTTTTATGCTTTCTTCATAATGAGTTTTATCGCTATCGCTCAAATAAATTTTTTTGCCATATAAATCGGCAGTATTGGCTATAAAGTTAGGGAAGCCTTTACTTTTTCCCAATTCCTTATAAACACCTTTATAGTTATATATACATCTGAAAGAAAAAAATAAGGGCGCCATAGAAAATGCTACTATTGCAATGCAACTGTAAAAATACAGCTTTTGTTCTATATTATAATTCATAGAAAAAACAGAGCAGTTTACAAGAGTTGCCGCAAAAACCGAAAAATACCCCCATATTTTCCACCTTCGGCTCAAAATACCTCCCAACAAAAACAGTAACGCAGAAATAAGATGAAGCCACCCGAAAGCTGCTTCAACGCCTGCAAAACAAGCAAAGCCCATTAAAGAAACTACCGATCCTATAAAGGAAAGATTCGAAGCTTTTTTGCTTGTTTCCTTCCAATCCGCCATCATATCCCTTTTCTGATAGATATTTGCCGCAGGAACGTATATGATTTCCATATTCAACTTCATTTTATCGCCTCCCTGCTTTTTCAGATGATTCTTATTTTAATATCCGCTACCCTGTTCGCTTTTTGCTATTGAAACTATTCTGCTTGTGCCTAACCTTTCTGCCCCGAGGGAAAGGAATTTTTCTGCATCATCTAAAGATGCAATTCCTCCTGCAGCTTTCATTTTAACGCCATCACCGATATTTTCGGAAAAAATTTCAATATCTGCAAAGGTTGCGCCACCTGACGAAAAACCTGTTGAGGTTTTTATAAAATCCGCACCGGCTTCAGTAACAAGCTGGCACATTTTTATTTTTTCTTCCTTAGTTAAAAGGCAGGTTTCAATGATAACCTTTAAAATCTTATCACCGCAAGCCTTTTTTATCTCTTTGATTTCTTCCAAAATTAAGCCATATTTTTTATCTTTTAACCAACCGATGTTTATTACCATGTCGATTTCATCTGCACCATTTTTAACCGCATCAGCAGTTTCAAAAACCTTGCAAGCAGTTGTGTTATACCCATTAGGAAAACCAATAACCGTGCAAATTTTTATTTTATCCCCACAGTATTCTGAACAAGGCTTAACATAGCTTGGTGGAATACAAATGCTTGCTGTATTATATTTAATACCGTCATCGCAAATAACCTTAATTTGTTCCCATGTTGCCTCCTGTTTCAAAAGCGTATGGTCAACATGAGAGAGAATATCTTTTAACTCCATTTATAAAACCGCCTTTACAAACATAATTCTATTTTATAGCTATATTGTAGCATTTTTATCCAAAAAGGTAAACAGTAAAAGGCAAATATCATATCATTTAATAATTGATTTCATTGTTTTATTGTGGTATTATTTAAAATGTATAAATATTTTAAAAATAAACAGGTGATTATTTGAAAAATTTACTCGTTATTTTTGGCGGTTGTTCAAGTGAATATAAGGTTTCTTTGCGCTCTGCCGCATCAGTTCTGCGAAATATTGATTCAAAAAAATATAATGTTTATACCTTGGGCATCACTGCAGACGGAAAATGGTTTTTCTATACAGGTGATATTGATTCTATCGAAAACGATTCTTGGTTTAATGACGAACATACCACACCTGCTCTTCTCTCCCCTGATAAGAATGATAAGGCTTTAATAATATTAAACGACATGGGTGCATATGAGAAGCTACCTGTTGATGTAATTTTCCCGGTACTCCACGGTAAAAACGGCGAAGACGGAACAATTCAAGGTATATTTGAGCTTGCAGGAATTCCTTACGTTGGTTGCACCCCTCTTTCAAGCGCTATGTGTATGGATAAAGCTATAACCAACACCATGGCAGATGCCGCCGGCATCAATGGTGCGAAATGGGTTGCTTTTACCGAAACAGAATACCGCGAAGGCAGAGTAAACCTTGCGGCAGTTGAAGAAAAACTCGGCTACCCTATTTTTGTTAAGCCTGCAAATGCAGGATCTTCAGTTGGTATTTCTAAGGCTCATAATCAAATTGAGCTTTTAGCCGCTCTTGACCTTGCTTTTGCGAACGATTACAAGGCTGTTCTTGAAGAAACTCTTACAGGCAGAGAAATCGAATGTGCAGTTATGGGCAATGACCATCCCGTTGCATCCTGTATAGGTGAAATCCTCCCCACTGCAGAGTTCTACGATTACGATGCAAAATATATTGATAACTCAACAGGCCTTGCAATTCCAGCAGATTTGCCTGAAGAAATAAGCGAGAAGGTAAGAAGCGAAGCTGTAAAAGCGTATCTCACATTAGGTTGCACAGGTCTTTCAAGAGTTGATTTCTTCCTTTCTCCAGATGGTAAAATTTATCTTAATGAGATAAATACTCTCCCCGGCTTTACCTCCATTTCAATGTTTCCGAAGCTTTTCGGTCAGGTTGGCATTGCTTATTCAGAGTTAATTGATAAACTTATTGAATACGCTGAGGAGCGCATGAAATGAAAAATGTTGAAATAGAGTTTGTAAGCGAACAGCAGTATTGCGATGACCGCGATACCAGCAAGCTAAAGGCTTCAGGAACATTTCAGGTAATTGACGGTAAGAAAGTTATTTCCTATATTGAGCCTGACGAGGAAATGGGAAAAAGCGAAACAGTCATCAAAATAATTAACGATAATTTTGTTGAAATGAGCCGAAAAGGTCTTTACGAAACCATTTTCCTCATTGAAGAGGGAAAAACCCATTCCTGCATTTACAAAACCCCGTTTGGCGAAATGAATATGGATATTGTTGCCCAAAGAGTCAACGCGCAGATTCCCGATTGCTCCGGTAAAATTCTTCTTTGCTATCGCATTGAAAACAATTCGGAAATCATCGGTGAAAATAATCTTTTAATGAAAATAAATGAAATATAAAAAGGTGTTTATATGTCAAAATTAGTTAAAATCGCAGAAGAACAAATAATTTCTTCGGTTACAGCAGCAATTAAAAGCAATATCGCGGAAGGAGCTTTTATACAAGCGGATATTCCCGATTTCAAAACCGAAATCCCTGCTGACAGAAAAAATGGCGACTATTCTGCAAACGCAGCATTTATGCTTTCAAAAGCATTGAGAATGCCCCCGAGAAAAATCGCTGAAGGCATTTTAGAAAAAATTGATTTGAACGAAACATATTTTGAAAAATGCGAAGTAGCAGGGCCCGGCTTCATAAACTTCTTTTTAAAGCCTGAGTTTTATGCAGATATCCTTATGGATATTGATAAATCGGGTGATGATTACGGAAAAAGTGATTTTGGCAAGGGCAAAAAGATAAATGTTGAATTTGTTTCTGCAAACCCTACAGGCCCTATGCATATGGGTAACGCTCGTGGCGGAGCATTGGGTGACTGCCTTGCGGCAGTGCTTGATTGGGCAGGTTACACGGTTGAACGCGAATTCTATGTTAACGATGCAGGTAACCAGATAGATAAGTTTGCTCTTTCCCTTGACATTCGCTATCAGCAAATTCTCAAGGGCGAAGACTTTATCGAGCTTCCTGAGGATAGTTACCACGGTGACGATATCCGAGTGCTTTCGCAAAGCTATATTGATGAATTCGGAGACGGTCTTTTAGTAGCTTCCGAGGAAGAAAGAAGAAAAGCTCTTGTTGACTATGCACTCCCTAAAAACATTGAAAAAATGAAAGCCGCTATGGCAAAATATCGCATAAATTATGATACATGGTTTTCAGAGCTTACCCTCCACAATGGTGGTGAACTTGAGGAAACTATAGAAATCCTCAAAAAGAATGGTCATACCTATGAAAAAGACGGTGCATTGTGGTACAAAAATATTGAGGTTATGACAGCTATTCTTAAGCGCGAGGGTAAATCCGATGAGGATATTGAAAAATTAGAGCTTAAGGATGATGTCCTTATCCGCCAAAATGGTAATCCCACCTACTTTGCCGCAGATATAGCTTACCATAGAAACAAGCTTGAAAAACGCGGATTTGATACTGCTATTGATGTTTGGGGTGCCGACCACCACGGTCACGTTGCCCGTATGAAGGGTGCTATGGAGGCCGTTGGCATTGATGGTAACAGGCTTGATGTTGTTTTAATGCAGCTCGTTAATCTTATGAAGGATGGTAAGCCTGTTAAAATGAGCAAAAGAACAGGCAAGGCAATCACTCTCGTTGACCTTCTTGATGAGGTTCCCATTGATGCAGTTCGCTTTCTCTTCAATATGAGAGAAGCAGGCAGTGCAATGGATTTTGATCTTGACCTTGCAGTTGAGCAGTCAAACCAGAATCCCGTTTATTATTGCCAATATGCCCATGCAAGAATTTGCAGCATTCTCAAAAAACTTGAATCAGAGGGCATAAAAGCAAGAAAGCCGGAGAAGGCGGAGCTTACACTCCTTTCAAGCGAAGAGGAAACAGACCTTATTGCTCACCTTGCCTCTTTAACAGGAACTGTTGTTTTAGCTGCAAAAGCTTATGACCCTGCAAAAATCACCCATTATGCAACCGACCTTGCAACAAAATTCCACCGCTTCTATAATGCACAGCGCGTTATGGTGGAAGATGAAGCTCTTATGCAAGCGAGAATTTTCCTTTGCAAAAGCGTTAGAAACACGCTTAAAAATGTTCTTTCAATGCTCAGCATAGAAGCCCCCGAAAGTATGTAACATACACGGACTTTAAGCAAAAGGCTTAAAGTCCGTTTTTATATATCCTTACGTGTTTTTACACAAAAGCTATTGCAATCACACAACAAAATCTGTTACAATATGCTTGTATAATAATTTCTTGGGAGTGTTTTTTATGAGTGAAGAAATGAAAAGAACCTATACCCCATATGGCGAGTGGAAAGAAAGCTCTAAGCAAACCGAATATACCGAAAAAACCCAACTCCTTGCATCAGACGGAACTCTCCTTGCAAAAGGTTGGGCAAGGCATAATGTTTTTGATTATGAGCGTTCCTTTTCTAAACCTAACAAAAGAAAAAAAGAATGGGATTTTTATCAATTAGGTAATAAGGATTATTCCGTTCAAATAAGCTTTGCGAATATTTCCATCGGCGGTTACGCCGCTGCAAAGCTCATTGATATTAAAAACGGAAAAGTAATCGCGGATGCAACTGCCTTGTTTTTAGGCGGTGACAATAAATATATTCTCCCTGCTAAAGGAGATGCTCCTAACCGTTTTAAAACGAAGGTCGGAAAGGCAGAGCTCGATTTCAATACAAAAGAAACCTCAAGAACTCTCTATTTTAAAATGCCTGTTAAAGGTAAAGTTGTTGAATGCAATTTTCAGATGGATATTATGCCCGGTCTTGAAAATATCACAACCGTTTTACCCTTTGAAAATGCACCAACAAAATATTTTATGACAACCAAGCAAAATTGTATGCCCTGCGAAGGCACCTTTAAGTTCGGTGACGATGTTTATGAATTCTCAAAGGAAAACACCTTCTGCGCGCTTGACTGGGGCAGAGTTAATACTCCTTACCAAATGGTCTGGTATTGGGGCAACGGCTCAACTTATCTTTATGATGCTGA
This sequence comes from Acutalibacteraceae bacterium, assembly GCA_045604445.1. Taxonomy (GTDB): domain Bacteria; phylum Bacillota; class Clostridia; order Oscillospirales; family Acutalibacteraceae; genus DTU089. Next base: position 4,252 of record JAZUOA010000132.1, on the reverse strand, counting down.
GGGAAATAAGCATATCTTCGGTTTTGAAATCACCTGGGCTATCGGTGACGAAAGCAATGCAACCGAAACCTGCCTTTTCTTTGACGGAAAAGCCCACAAATTCGGTGCAGTTGATGTTGAAGTGTTCCCTAAGCCCGATAAATATATGAAACCATGGAAATTTATTTCAGAAGATGGCAGATTTAACCTTACTATGACACCTTTCTTTGACCAACACTCTGATATGAATTTAGGCGTTGCAAGAATGCATACCCACCAGGTTCATGGCCTTTGGAACGGCGATGTTGCCTTGGATGATGGCACAAAGCTTGAAATTAAGGATATGTATGCCTTCTGCGAATATGTAGAAAACAAGTGGTGAGTTATGAAAATTTTTAAAAAAGTACTCTGCATTGTTATCCCTATAATAATTATTACCCTTTCTGCTTTAGGTATTATTGCAAGCGGTATTTTTAACAAATATACCTTTACAATTGACGCAGATAAAACAAGCGCCACATTGCACAACGTTGTTAATAATGTTAACACCTGGTCTATTGAGGGCAATCCTTTTGTTAATGCAACCGCAAGCGAGCAAAACAATATTTTTGAATTTGTTGATTATGTTCAGTTTATGCAATGCTCAGGCGGTACTGAAGCCCGTGATTTATTTAAAGACCCATTGGACAGAACAGTTCTCAATGATTACGATTTCACTCTTCTTATTGAAAATTGCCGCGGTGTATTGAACCTGGGTGCCAAGCCTATGCTTAAATTAGGAAGCGTGCCCCTTAAATATTCAAAAAACTCAACTACTGACCACGGATTCGGAATGAACCCCTATCCACCCGATGACTATAACGTTTACTATAATTATATTAAAGCGCTGGGTGATGCGCTGGTTGAGGAATTCGGAAAAAAAGAAGTTCTTACCTGGCGCTTTGGCGTTATGACTGAATACGAAAACGAAGACTGGTTTAAAGCCAACGACGATGAGGATGAAGAGAAGCGTGCTGCTGCTTCGGCAGAAGCTTATTGCAAGCTTTATGACTACACCGTTCAAGCTCTTATAGATTCTATAGGCGAAGAGATTTTTGTTGGCGCACATTCAATGACGGTTACCGAAGGCCTTTGGGATGAAGAAATTTTCATCAAACATTGCGCCCAAGGGAAAAATTATAAAACCGGCGAAACAGGCACTCGTCTTTGTTATCTTTCCGCTTCATTTTACGATTCAACACCTGAGGATTACACCGACGGATACACTCTCCCCGAAACAATAAATTACATAAGAAAAACTGCGGAAGGCTACGGCTTAACAGATTTAATTTATGGTATCGACGAGGGCAGAATCCTCGAGGGTGTCAACAGCGGCAGAAACACTTCTGAGCTGTTAACCAGAACCTGCGGTTATACATACCAGGCCGCTTACGATGCAAGGCTTATTACTCAGATGTTTAATAACGATATTGCCTATTTTTCCGCCTGGTCCTATCTTTCAAACGGATTCTTCAGCGGTAACCCAACCGTAAGCTACCATGTTGCTCAAAATGCCGCTAAAATGGCAGGCGCAAAGCTCACCGAAATCAAAGCCACTAAAAAAGGCTTGATTTTAGGTAGCGATATTGATGCGGTTTCTGCCTTTAACGAAAATACTGAAACCTTGTATTTAATGGCATACAATTTCAAAAATGATTTAGATTATCAAAATAATGCCGAACTCAATTTTGAAATAAATGCTCCTCAGTTCAACGGTAAAAAAGTAAAAATCACCACCTACACTATAGATAATGATTGCAACTATTTTGATGAATGGATAGAGGACAGAAAAACCTACAACATCGGTGATGATTGTTTTAGCTGGTCACCCGATGATCCCCAAATTGACAGCACTATAACTCTTGAAAACCAGGAAGCAAGAGATATATATTTTAACGAGCTTTACGCAAAATATACCGACTGCTCAAGGCTTGTTCCTGAAGAAGAGGCTTTTACTGTTAAGGATAATAAAATCAACTTAAACGCTACTCTTGACCCCCACACTGTTGTATTTTATGAAATAAAAGAGGTTAAATAAAATGGATGTTATAGCACTTGTATTATTTATTTTTATTATTGTTGCAAGAAGAAATGCAGCATATAACCCCAATATGCTTTTTAAGAAGCATATTACAATAAAGAACAAATTCCTCAGAAGAATTTTAATCCCAAAGCGCTCAAAGCTTTACAATAATCAACCTGAAGAAAACAGAAATAAAATGGTTATTACTCCTTTTATTTTAGGAATTGCTCCTATTATATATTTCCCTATTATTTTTACAAAGGAAAAAGACTACGCGCAGTCATTAAATCAAATCGGTTTTGATTTGCCTGCAGACCCAACATTAAATTTAATCATTTTCTGCGGAACCTTAATTGCTCTTGCAAGCGCCATCCTTTTAATTAACACAATTAAATGCTACAAAACTGAAACAGTATTGCAAAAAATCCGTTTTATTGTAAGAATAATTCTTGCAGTAGCATTTGCAGGCGGTTTTGTTGCCGGAATAGTTGTTTTGGCTTCAATGTAAAAACATCATAAATACACGCCCCCGAGGTTTTCTCGGGGGCGTTCTGCGCTAAATCATTTTTTCTTGAAAAGTAATAAGCTTTTGATTTTGATGCAGATGGCTTTTTATTAACCGATGGCGTATCTGTATACGCCGAGGGCAATAAAATGACAAGCCCCCGAGGTTTTCTCGGGGGCGTTCTGCGCTAAATCAAAAGCTTATTTGCCTGCTTTTTTGGAATATTTGAGCTTATATATGATTCTCATAAGGTTAGAATCAAGCGCACTTAAGGGTTTAACATCCTTATAAAGCTCGGCGCCTACTGCAGTTTGGCATGCTTTTTCCATAACGATTTCAACTGCCTGAGCATCGTAAGCATTGCCTGCAACGCAAACTGCACCGTTATCTTTAATAAGAACAGCATTTTTATTTCCTAATGCCTTTGCAACCTTTTTGCTTGTTTTAAGTGTAGATGCGGGGTCAAAAACTGCATTTTTTACAACAGGGCCGCAAAGCTGAGCAAAGTCATCGAGAAGTGGGCGCATCTTTTTGCCCTTTCTGCTCATAGCTACAACGCTTTCATTTTTTGTATGGCGGATGTAGTTAACATCTTCTCTCTTTTTATATATTGCCCAATGCATATCTGCGCTGTCAGGAATATCGCCACCGCCTACCCAAGCACCGCTTTTAGTGTCGATAATTGCGGCTTGCTTGTTTTCTTCGCTTATGAAGAAGCAGCTACCTTTTCTTTCGCTATCGCACGGAGCAAATTCCTTTGCTGCTTTATATTTACTATCGGATTTAAACACCTCAGTAATATAATCAACAACTCCCGTAAATGTATCAATTGCCTTACCGGAAACCTCTCCGCAACGCTCTGCAATATATCTTTCGCAAACTCTTTCAAGAGCATTTGAAACTGCAAATGCATCTTCATAGCTTTCGCCCATACAAACCGCACCATGGTGCTTCATAATAGCTGCTTTTGAGTTTGAACGAGTAATCGCACCGATAACTCCTTGGCGGAGCTTGGGTTGACCGGGTAATCCGTAAGAAGCGCAAGGAACATCAGTTCCGATGATTTCAGCTTCTTTTCCGTAAACATTGTTAATATCAAGGCCTAATGTGCTTACAACAGAAGCATTTTTCTGATGAGTATGAATAACAAAATTAACATCGGGGCGAAGTTCATAGCAGGATGCGTGAATACCCTTTTCAGATGAAGGCTTAATATCTCCTTCGTAAGAAAGGTCAGCAATATTAACAAGCACTATGTCGTCGGGAGTAAGTGAATCGTATGCCATCCCGCTGGGAGTAATAACAAATTGTTTTTCGTTAATACGGCAACTGATGTTACCCCATGTTCTAACAATAAGCCCTGCTTCAAGAAGCTCATGGCCTGCTTTTATGACTAATTCTTTTGCCTCTAAAATATCCATAATTATCTCCTTTCAACGAGATTTGTTTAAGAAAGCCACGGTTTTACCCGTGGCTTTTTAAGTTTTAATTGAATTAAACTTTCATTGCAACGTTCTCGAATACTCTATCGAATCTTCTGAGTGCTTCATCAATGAGCTCGGGAGTGTAGGCAGCGCTTGTGTAAAGGCGGCTACCTGCAAGAGTAACAAGACCTTCTGCCATATAAGCTGCACCCATATGCTGCATTTCTGCCTTTCTTTCGCTTGTAGCAGAAAGAACAGACGGAATTGTCCAGGGCTTAGCCC
>JAZUOA010000131.1:0-18393 GCA_045604445.1 Acutalibacteraceae bacterium | reverse complement strand
GTTTATAAAAAATCGGGACTTTTACAGGCTTTGACACCTGCGAAAGTCCCTTGCTTTATATAGTTTTGTGCGGTTTGCGCTTTTTTTACAGCCCCTTTTTATGCTATTGTGTTATAGGTTTCTCTGTCGCTATCAACTATTGCGATGTAGGTTCTGCCTTGGTTAAGGGAAAGCTCTTCGCCTTCGGCATTATAGAATTTCATCATATCATCGCTTTCGCCTTTTTCCCAGGTGATGCTTTCATAAGTGCCATTTGTGATGTAAGTGCCTTTACCATCGGAAAGGTCAAAATCAACTCTGCCCTTAGAGTCACCCATTGAAGAAATTTCGGTGTAGCAAATAATAACATTTTCAAAGTTTTGCTGGGTACCTTCGCTATCAACGAATTTGTTTCCGTTAAGTGAGCTTAAATAAACATTTCTTTCGTTATCATAAGTTAAGGTGTAGGTGTAGCCTGAAGAGAATGAAACCTTAACCTCGTTGCATGCACCGCCTGAAAGCTTTTTATCGGTCTCGTTAAACTTGAAGGGGTTTTCATATTCCTCTTCGAGAGTTGTTCTGTATTCTTTATCTGCAATGGCTTCGGCTATTGCTTCGTCAGTTGTGTAGGCGGTGTGCTCAGAAGCAACGCCTCTCGATTTATCGCGGTAGAAATAGTTATCGTATAAACCGTTTATGTTGTTAACACCGTGGTTAGCAATTTGAGTTTTTGCATATGGGCTAAAGCCAAAGTGAACAAATATAGCGTCAAAGCCTTCTGCTATATCAACAAAATAATGCCGTGCGCTTCTTACAGGGCCAACCTTTTCAGGAATTCTTGATGCATCAGCATACATGAGAAGCATTCTTGTAATTCCGCCCTCTGCTACCATTTCCCAAACTATATCGGAAGAGGTGAGACCCCATTGAGGTCTTGCATCGGGGTGGTTTTCAACTGAAATAAGAACAGGTCTGTTTTTTAAAAGAGCCTCATCATAGCCACCCTGACCGGTAAGAGGGTTTCTTATGATAACAGGGGCTGCCGTTGTTGGTTCGGTAGTTGTTGGCGCGGTAGTGGTTTCCTCTTCCGGCTTGCTTCCGCAGCCGGCGAACGTGCCAATAATAAATATAAGGGCAAGTGTAAGTGAAATTGCTTTTGAAAAGCGTGAGTTTTTGAGTTTTTTCATAGGGTTCATTCCTTTGTGTAATTTAAATCCGTCAGATCCAGAATTCAATAAGATGTTGAATTGTGCCGAATAATGTCGGATTCTGTGTATCTATTGTAACATCTGACACAGAAAATGCAAGAGCAAAAGAGTAAAAAATGCTTAAAAATGCAGAAATAAATACTAAGTTGTTTAGTAATTTTGCATTATTTTCCATTTCCTTGCAGCTATAAAGGGAATAAATTACAATTATTGCACAAAGGAAGAAGATGTAACCAAAATCGCTGAAATATCTTTGTAAAAGTCCGCCGGCTTGAGTGTCGGCAATAACAAGGGCTAAACCCGTTAAAATAAGAGTTAAGGTTAATCCGAAAAGCTTTTTTTCCTTTAGAGTGTTTCCGGCTTTTGGTAAAGCAAAGGTAAACCAAAGCAAAGGCAAACAGGTTATAAGCCCACCGAAACAATTTTCATAAATGGTTTTACCTATATAGTTGGTTTCTATATTCACAGCTTTAATATAGGGGAAAACTCCTGTAAACTGCGGCGGTTGGAGGAGGTAGGTGAAAATGCCTGTAAATGTTCTTCCGAATTCAAAGCCGCGCTTTGTAACGTCGTTTGTTGTAAGATTGTAGGATGAGCCGAAATCAAAGGGAGAGCCAAAGCGAATATAGTTGTAAAACATTATTCCTACGGCAACAATAACAAACGGAATTGCAAGGGTAACAAGCTCCTTGATTCCCTCTTTTTTGAAAATGAATTTATCCTTGAAGAAATAGCCTGAAAAAATGGGTATGGCAATTGCGCAGATAAGCACCGATTGCGGTCTGCAGCCAACAGAAAGAGCCATTAAAAGCGAACCTGCAAAATAGAGCAGGTTTTTATTTTTTTCTTCCCAGAGAGCTTTAAGCCAACAATAAATTCCCCAAATAACAAACGCCATGGAGGTGATTATGGGAACAGAGTAAAAATCGGGGCGCTTTACAAGGAACATTGCACCGCAGCAATTGACAAATGCGAGAGCTGTTATAAGGAAGGTTCCTACAGAAATATTTTGGAGCTTCTTCCGGCAAATTAAATCTAAAAGCTTAAATACTCCTAATGCAAAAATGAAGGCGAAAACCATAATACCCACAGCCGATGGGAAGGGTGCATCAAAAATTGCTCTGAAGGGTAAATACATTAAAAGCAAGGGAACTATACCGAAATAAACATAGTAATGCCCGTCAAAGTAAGCTACATCCCAACGGTAAGAGTCACCGCTGTTGCTTGATGCCATTGAACGCGCGGCGGTGTCGTAGGGGTTTTCCATATCCTTAAGGGATTGGGGAACATCGTCGTTATCAATATAAACCTTACCCTTTAAAATTGCTTGTGCCAATTCATCGTATTGATTATGGTGCTTCATGGAAAGCTCTGTAAAATCAATACCGTTTCCATCCCATTTATAAGAATTGTAGCCCTCTGAGGCTATGCCCATAAAGGTGGGGTTAATTGAGCCTAAAATAATTATTAACCCGCATTGTAAGCATAAAAAAGCCATTGTTAAAGATTTTTTTAACGATTTTGATTGGTTGAGCTTTCTTTTATAAAGAACAGAGGATGGCTTGAAGATATAAAATAAGCACAAAAAACTAAAAATTATAAGTAATCTTAAAACTGAAACCTCAAACGGCCTTTTTGCATTTATGCTTACACCGTCAAGTTTAATTTCTTCTGCGGTAGAATTAAGGGTTATTGCTAAATGGCGAGTTTTGCCTGCTGTATGGATATTTATATATTGGCTTTTTCCTACATAATTGTAAATGGTTCTTTCCCCTGCAGAAAAATAATAGGAATTAGCTTCGTCAGTTAAAAGTATTTCTGCAGTAACAGTGCCGACATTGTAATCGCTTAAATCTATTTTAATGTTATCTATCTCTAAGTTTAATTCGTTGAATTGAGGCGAGCTGCCGGATTCAAAGGTGTAGGCTCCGTCATCTGTTTTGTTAGCCTCTAAATAATAGCTTAAGGGTGTTTCAATGTTGGAATAAGAGTTATAGAAGTTTACATTAAAAAGGCTTAATTCCAAGCCTATACTAAGAATCAAAAATGATAGGGCAGCAATAAGGAATGCCCTGTCGGCTTGTTTTTCCCTTTTTGATTTTTTATAAACGAAAATGAATATCAAAGAAAACAGTATAAGAACTGCTACCATAATTGCAAGCATAATAAACTCCTCGTAAAGAATATAAACATATTAAACCATAAAACCTGTTATTTGTAAATATTTTAAAGAGTGCGCATATATTTTAATATTAAATATATTGTGAGGCGGATTTATGAAAAATATTGTAGAAAATAAAATTCTTACATATTCTGTTTATTCGGATTTTGTTAAAGGGCTTTCAGAAAAATATGAGGATATAAAGCTTTGCTCAATAGGAAAATCCCTATTGGGAAAAGAAATTTATTCCTTGGTTTTAGGTGAGGGGGAAAGGAATGTTTTATTTGTGGGTGGTACCCATGGTCTTGAATGGCTTACCTCACTTTTGCTTTTAAAATTTACAGAAGAGCTTTTGGTAAAGGGTGAAATAAAAGGCTTTTCAATTAAAAAAATATTAAAGGATGTTTGCCTGATAGTTATTCCAGAATTGAATCCCGATGGTATAGAGATAGCAATAAAAGGAGCAACCGCTTGCGGTAAATATAAGGCAACTGATTTTGAAATCTGCAATGGTAATTTTAATAGGTGGAGCGCAAATGCAAGGGGAGTAGATATAAACCATAATTTCAATGCGGATTGGTATTCTTTAAGGGAAAAGGAAAAAGAAGCCGGTATTACCTCACCCTCGCCAAGAAGATTTGGCGGAGCTTATCCCGAAAGCGAGCCCGAAACCGCCGCTATAACAAGGCTTTGCAGAAATATTTCCGTGGATTTGCTTATATCCTTTCATTCCCAGGGCGAAGAAATTTTTTATGAATATGGTAACAATACCCCCGAAAAAAGCCTTACTATTGCTAAAATTTTTTCATCCTTAAGTGGCTATACTCTTGTTAAAAACGAGGGGCTTGCATCAAGCGGAGGTCTGAAGGATTGGTTTATTGAAGAGTTTAAAAAGCCCGGGTTTACTATTGAAATAGGAAAAGGGAAAAATCCTTTACCACTTACGGATATTGAGGGTGTTTATAATAAACTTGAAGAGATGATGCTTGTGAGTTTGATGTTGTAATTATCCGTTACATTGTAGGGTGCAGTCTTGACTGCACCGCAAACCGTGAACGATACATTTCGGTGTAGTTAAGACTCCTCTTGAAAATAAAAATTAAAATTCCCTCTTTACAAAGAACAAATGTTCTGTTATAATACGAAAACAAACAAATGTTCGAGTGGTGAGTTGAGTGGATAGGGTAATTTTACATTGCGATTGCAATAGCTTTTATGCATCTGTTGAAGCGGCGCTTAATCATGAATTAAATAATTATGCTTTTGCCGTTTGCGGTGACCCTGAATTCCGCCATGGAATTGTTCTTGCCAAAAATGAAAGGGCAAAAAAATACGGAGTTCAAACAGGTGAGCCTATTTACCTGGCAAAAGTTAAATGCCCTAAGCTTATAACAGTAATGCCTCATTATGAGCTTTACAAAGAATATTCAAAAAGGATTTTTGATATTTACTGCCGTTACACAGAGTTTGTTGAGCCTTTCGGGCTTGATGAATGCTGGCTGGATGTAAGCGGCTCCGAAAAGCTTTTTGGCAATGGTAAAGAGATTGCCGATGAATTGAGAGCAGTTATAAAAAAAGAGGTTGGGGTTACAATATCGGCAGGCGTTTCCTATAACAAAATTTTTGCAAAAATGGGTAGCGATTATAAAAAACCCGATGCAACAACGGTAATAACTCGCGAAAATTTCAAGGAGCTTCTGTTTAATTTGCCTGCGGGAGATATGTTTACAGTTGGAAGAAGCACTGCCAAAAGATTAAAAAGCTGCGGAATAAATACTATTGGCGATATAGCTGAAACCGATGAAAAAATATTGGAAAGGCTTTTAGGTGAAAACGGAAAAAAGCTCTGGCAATATGTTAACGGTTATGATTATTCAAGGGTTCATCCCTTTGATTATCAAGAGGCTTATAAATCTATAGGCAATGGTGCAACATTTAAGCGCGACCTTGTAAGCTTAGGGGATATTCGCACTTGTGTATTTTTTCTTTGTGATAAAGTATCCGCAAGGCTCAGAAAGCATAATGTTGAATGCTCCGCATTGCAGGTTGCTATAAAAGATAACAATTTTAACAGCATAAGCAGAAGTATGCAGTTGGCTACCCCTACAGATTTATCCTACGATTTAAGGGAAAATGCTCTTGAGTTGATATATGCTAATTCTGATGTTGAAAAAATTCCCATAAGGTCATTGACCGTTACGGGAACAAAGCTTTTAAATAATAATGAAATTTTTGAGCAAATATCATTTTTTGATTTGGATTATTATATAAAGCGTGAAAAAGAGCAACGCCTTGAGCATACAAAGGATGATATACGCCATAAATACGGATTAGAGAAACTTACGCGATGCTCATTTATAAAAAATGAATTTGGTTTTTAATTTTTTCTATGGCATCGTTTTTATTTTGGTGCATTTAAAAATAGAGCTAAGAGGGGGTTAACGATTATGAAATGCACAATAGCAGATTTGCGCTCTAAAGAGGTAGTTAATGTTGATAACGGTTGCCGCTTAGGATGCGTAACAGATGTTGAAATAGATACCTGCACAGGTTGCCTTGTAAGCATAACCGTTTTTTGCGGTAGGGGTATTTTGGGCTTTTTCGGCAGGGGAGAAGAAATAGTTGTTTGTTGGAAGGATATTGTAGTTATAGGCGATGACACTATATTGGTGCGAAAAGGCGGAGCAAAGCTTGCATAGAAATCAGAAATTAAGGGCTAAGCGATGATTGTTATATATAATGGATAATTATCAGAAATGCGTTGCAATTATAATTGATGTATTGATTGGTTAAATTCTATACATTATAAACCGCAAGTTTATTAGATATTTGCCGTTTCGAAATACTCTTACAACCAGAAACGGATTCAGGACAAATAATGCCGTGAATCCGTTGATTTTTTATTTGCGAAATTTGAGCAGCGGCAACCGGCGACTAAACTATTTCCTGGTCTTGTTGTAAATCTTCGACTTAATGCTATCAATAAGTGAAAGTTTTGTTTTATCGTGAACCTTTAGTTCATCAATAGTATAACCTTTTAATGAAAACTCTGCCTTGTCGCTTTCATAAAGGTCAACTATATTGCCATCGGAAAGCTCTGTTATGCAGGAATATACATAAGAGAATGGGTTAAGGCTATCTGTAACCTTCTTTATGTATTTCCATTCAACAACATTATCATCGCCATAAAGACCGATTCTGATAACACCCAGCTTTCGGATTTTCTTTTCGGGACAAGCAAGTATAATTGCATCCTTGCCGTCGATTTTCCTGCTGTAATTTATAACTGAAAACATGCAGTTTGAGCAATATGCCAAGCCCTTGTCGACAGTATATTTACTCCAGGTTTCACCGCCGTCTGTTGAATCGGTGTAGCTAATATAACCTGCAATATTTCTTGAATACATACGGAGAACACCGTTATTGAGAAGCACGAACTGGCTTTCAGAGCTTTTTCCTGCTATACCAACTTGATTTGCTTTTTCTGAACGGTGCCAGTTTTCGCCATCATCAGTATAAATAACGCTTGTATATTCTCTGCCGCCATTATTATCGTAAATTGAGAAAAGAACTCTTTGCTTGCCGTCCTTTTCGATGCAGATGCCAACCCCGGGGGAGAAGCCTGTAAAGCCTTTTGAACCTATCTGAGTATTGAGAATTTTACCGTCCAACCAAGTTTCACCGTTATCATAGCTTTTTCTTACCCAAAGATAATATGTAGGGTAGATTTTAATTGGTGCATAGGCATAGAAAATATTTGCGATAATGTCTTTGTTATTGAGACTACCATCCTTGTTCATTTGTTTTATAAGAACAGGAGAGAAAGCTTCGTCAGCTTTCTGGTAAATGTTATAAAACTTATCAACAAAATAATCACTATAGCTTGAATTATCAGAGAATTTCAGAACGGGTGCAAAGCCATCATCATTGAAATCACCAACATAATATGGGTAATGTGACTTATCGAGAGTTGTGCTTTCTGCCTTTTCGTGGCTTGTTTTATCGCAAAGAGCAAGCTTGCCATCAATGAAACCGCTACCTTTTCCGTATGTACCTGCACTCCAAAGTCCCATATATGCAGGACAAGCATCGCAAGCGTGATAAACAACGCCATTTTTGTCCTGGCACATTGCCGCATCACAAAATGAGGCGGATGTAGGAATTGCTTTGTTGTGGTCCGCATCCTCCATATCGTTGAAATGGTTTATCCACACAACATCGGACCAGCTTTTGCAGTTATCGTCGGAATAGCGGATAACCGTTTCGATGTTTGCAGGGTCATCAGTTCCGTTGCCGTAGCGAACGTCACCGCCCGCAACAACCCTTCCGCTTTTAAGGGTGAGTATTGAGGGGATTCTGAACAGCTTGCTGTTAGCCGTACCCGCTGAATAAGGGTTAATATAATTTGCCATTTTTACCACCTTTAATTATATAATTCTGAATGTTTTTACCTCAAAGGGTGTAATGTTGAAAGTAATTTTATTATCTTGGAACTTGATTTCTTTTTCATCAACCTCCATAAGATTGCATTCGTAAGCCTTTGAGAACGGTAGGTTTATAGTGAGCGTTCTTTCGCCGCGCACTCTTCTGCTCTGATATACTCTGATAATAATTCCGTTGCCGTCCTGAGCCTGTTTTACTGCATCAATAACGATATCGTCAATATCGCAGCTTATGAAGCTGTGAGCTCCGGGAAGAGCACCCTTTTGAGCGAGAACGGGTAATCCGGTAAGACCGAAGTTCAGCTTGAATGCTTCCCCAACTGTGCCTCCTGTTTGCCATGTGCCTGCATGGGGGTAGTAGGAATATGTAAAGCTATGGTGACCTAAATCACCGTATCTGTCGGGAGTTGTCGGGGCGCGAAGAAGAGTAATTCTCATTCTGCTGTTAAGAATGTCATAGCCGTATTTGCAATCATTCAGAATGCTTACACCGTAATCACCTTCGGAAAGGTCTGCCCATTTATGAGCGCACTGCTCATATCTTGCCGCATCAAAGGAAGAGTTGCGGTGGGTAGGTCGTTTAATAGCACCGTGAGCCGCCTCAAAGGTTGCTTCTGTGTTAAGCACATTAACATCAAATGCAGCCTTCATAACCTTGTCGCGTTCTTGCCAGTCAACCTCTGTTTCAAACATTAGCTGCCTGCTGCCTGCGTAAAGAATAATGCTCTGAGTGATAGTGGATTTGTTGAATTTTCTTACCACCTTGAGAACCGCTCTTACAGGCGAGCATTCTGCAACTTCAATGCTTTCTGCCTTTTCAAGAACCCATTTTTTCTTTTCATAGTTCTGCTCAAGGTTCCATGCAGTTTCATGGATACATTTATCAATAAAAATTGTGATAACGTTACCCTTACCATCAAGGGTTTCTCGGTTATTTTCCTTATCGAAAATTGAGGTGAGAATACCGTTTTCGTCATAAGAAACCTTAAGAATTTCGTTTTCAATAATTCCGTTACCGATTTTAACATTTTCTTTTCCTTCGCTTTCTTCAAAAGCAAAGAATTTATAACCCATAGGCGGAACCTTATCTGCAATAAATTCGGTGTATTCTTCGCCGTCTTTTGTGAATACTCTTGAAAGAGCACCGATTTTTTTGTTGCCTTTAACAGTAACGGGCGCAGTAACCTCATTTGAAATCATATTCCATACAACAACGCCGTCTTTTTCGGCGGATATGTTTGCGGTAATGCCTTCAAGAGCAGAGCAGAAAATCTCTGTACCGTCTTTTTCTAATTTCTTGAAATCGGGGCGGCAATCCTCCATTGCTTCGTGAATAGAAGTGCCCGGAAGAATATCGTGAAATTGGTTTTTAAGAAGTAAAAGCCAAAGGCTCTGAAGCTTTTCTATATCATAACCGCCACCGAAAATACCTGCCATTTCACATCGGCTTAAAAGCAGCTCGTTTTTGCGGTTGCCCTTTTTAATGAAGCCCTGGCTTGTATATGTACCGCGGTGATTTTCGTAATAAAGCTCATCGCAATAGGTGGGGAGCTCCTCTCGGATTTTTTCTGCTTCTGCGAAAAATTCTGCAGGATGCCCCATTCTTGTTTTCGGAAGACCCGGGAAGTTCTTGAGACGTTTTGCATTTTCAATCTTTCTGTAGGTGCTTCCGCCGCCACCGTCACCGTAGCCGAACATACCGAAGGCAGTTTTGAGAACGTGCTTCAAATCGTTGTTATAAGATGCATCGCAAATCTGCTTGGGGTCATAGTCGCCCTGATAATGAGAGCGTTGATTTAATGCGAGAATTTCTGAGCCGTCAGCACCTTTCCATTTAAAAAGTGTATGCGGAAAACGGTTTGTGTCCTGATTTAAAAGCTTTGTAGTGATAAAATACTTCATACCGCTTTTTTTAATAATCTGAGGAAGAGCGTAAGAGAAACCAAAGCAATCGGGAAGCCAGTAGGTATCCGAAGAAACTCCGAATTCCTTGAGGAAAAACTCTCTTCCGTAAAGAAGCTGGCGAATCATGCTTTCGCCCGAAGCGATGTTAGTGTCGCATTCAACCCAGGTGTTACCAACAATATTCCATTGACCGTTTTTAACCTTTGCTTTGATTCTTTCATAAAGCTCCGGGTAATTCTTTTTAATCATATCATAGGCAATAGCCTGGCTTTGAGTAAAGGTGAATTCAGGGTAAACATCCATAAGCGCAAGGTTGTTCGCAAAGGTTCGTGCGCTCTTCCTTTCGGTTTCCTGAATTCTCCATAGCCACGCAATGTCAATATGGGAGTGGCCATCCATAATAACCTCGGATGGTGCGATGTATTCAATATCCGCAAGCTTTTTATCAAAATGCTCGCAAGCAATTGCAATTGATTTTCTTGTTTCTTCTTCGGGAAAATCAAAGTCAACAAGATGAAGAGAATCATCAAGAACCTTGTATACACTTTCTCTTATAAATTCGTCTTTAATTAAGGGGAGAGCATCCCAGGCTGTAACGCAGTTAAGGTAGAATTTCTCGCAAATTTCATCAACTACGGCAAAATTCGCAAATTTAAGGGTGTATTCGCATTCTTTTTTGCCTGCCATAGCATCATTGCAGAAGCCTGCAGAGTCAACGCAAGCCTCAAGCTCAATTTCCATAGGCTCTGCGAAGGTTAAAAATTCAGGAGTAATATTAACGGTTTCTCTGCCAACCCAACCGCTTTTTTCTCTTGAAGAAACTGAGTTTGCGATTCTGCCGTTGATTCTTATAAGAATTTCGCCGCCGAAATCAAGATTTAAATAAACCTTTTCGCCCTTGAAGCTTTCCGGGAGAGTAACGGTTGTTTTAAAAATTCTTGCGCAGTCATAGCGCGCAAGCCAATGGTCACCGAGCTTAAGAGTTTTCTTGGCTTCGGGGTAGAATTTGTGCTGACCCTCGCCAAGATAATCGCCATCATATGTTTCCCATTCCGGCATATTAACGCTTTCTTTAACGCAGTATTTATTCAACTGCTTTAACATATCGAATAAAACGCCTTGTTTTGGTGTTTTCATAGTATCAACTCCTGATTTTTCCAATGTAAGTTTATAATAACACACAGGCTATTGGTGGGCAAGAAAAGAATTTGAAAATCAGGGGTTAAAATATAACAAAAATTGTTGAGATAAATTGTAATTGTTGATATAATGTAAAGCAAATATAATTTTTAAAGGGAGGTTTTGCTGTGGATAAATTCAAATTGGTTTCGCCTTATGAACCTATGGGCGACCAGCCTGAAGCCATTGAAAGGCTTGTTGATGGCGTTAATAAGGGCTATAAAGAGCAGACTCTTTTAGGCGTTACCGGCTCAGGCAAAACCTTTACAATGGCAAATGTTATTGCAAGGCTTAACCGCCCCACCCTTGTTCTCGCTCATAACAAAACCCTTGCCGCACAGCTTTGCTCGGAATTTAAAGAATTCTTCCCTGAAAACGCGGTGGAGTATTTTGTTAGTTATTACGATTACTATCAGCCTGAAGCATATATTCCCACTACCGATACCTATATCGAAAAGGATAGCGCAGTCAATGACGAAATAGATAAGCTTCGCCACTCTGCAACCTCAGCCCTTTCCGAAAGGCGCGATGTTATAATAGTTGCAAGCGTTTCCTGCATTTACACTTTGGGAGACCCTATTGATTACAGAAATATGGTTATTTCTCTGAGAACAGGTATGCAGAAGGACAGAGATGAGCTTATTAAGAAGCTTGTTGAAATTCAGTATGAAAGAAACGATATCAGCTTTACAAGAAACAAGTTCAGGGTCAAGGGAGATACAGTTGAGATTTTTCCTGTTTATTCCTCGGAATCTGCTTACAGAATTGAGTTTTTCGGTGATGAAATAGACAGAATTTCTGAAATTCATCCTCTTACGGGTGAGGTTAAATGCACCCTTTCCCATGTTGCAATTTACCCTGCCTCCCATTATGTTGTAGAGGCTGATAAAATGGAGAAAGCCCTTGAAAGCATTTATAAAGAAATGGAAGAAAGGGTAGAGGAATTTACCTCTCAGGGTAAGCTTTTAGAAGCGCAAAGAATTCAGCAACGCACCCTTTACGATATTGAAATGCTTCGCGAAACAGGCTTTTGTAAGGGAATTGAAAACTACTCCAGAGTTATGTCCGGCAGGGCGCCGGGTTCTGCTCCGTTTACCTTGCTGGATTATTTTCCTGATGATTTTGTTTTGTTTGTTGATGAGTCCCACGTTACTCTCCCGCAGGTAAGGGGAATGTATGGCGGTGACCGTTCCAGGAAGGAAAGCCTTATTGAATACGGATTCAGGCTTCCCTCTGCTCTTGATAACCGCCCGCTTACTTTTGATGAATTTTACGGAAAAACATATCAAAAAATATTTGTAAGCGCTACACCCGGTGATTTTGAAAAGCAAAAAAGCCTTCAAATTGCCGAGCAGGTTATTCGCCCGACAGGGCTTCTGGACCCTGAGGTAAGTGTTCGCCCAACAGAAGGTCAGATTGATGACCTTATTTCCGAAATCAATAAACGGGTGGAGAAAAAAGAAAGGGTGCTTGTTACCACTCTTACTCGTAAAATGGCGGAAGATTTAACCGATTACCTGAATAAATTCGGTATTAAGGTCAGATATATGCATTTTGATGTTGATACCATCGAAAGAATGGAGCTTATAAGGGATTTGCGTTTAGGCGAATATGATGTACTTGTCGGTATAAACCTTTTAAGAGAGGGTCTTGATATCCCTGAGGTTTCTCTGGTCGCAATTCTTGATGCGGATAAGGAGGGCTTCCTCAGAAGCGAAACATCGCTTATTCAAACAATAGGCAGAGCTGCCCGTAATTCCGGTGGTCAGGTAATAATGTATGCCGATGAGCTTACAGGCTCAATGGAAAGAGCCATAACCGAAACATATCGCCGCCGCGAAAAGCAGATGAAATATAATGAGTCGCATGGCATTGTGCCTGAAACAATCAAAAAGGATGTTCGCGAAATTCTTGAAATCAGTTCAAAGGATAATATTCAGGAGAAAATTGCAAAACGCCGCCTTTCCGCTAAAGAGAAGAATGAGCTTATTGAAAAGCTTTCAAAGGAAATGCGCGCCGCTGCAAAATTGCTTGAGTTTGAGCATGCGGCATATTTGAGAGACCAAATTCAAAAATTGAAAGGCGAAAAATAATTTTTATGGAAAAGAATTTAATTGTAAAAGGCGCAAGGGAACACAACCTGAAAAATGTGAGCGTTGAAATCCCAAGGGACAAGCTTGTTGTGTTTACGGGGCTTTCCGGCTCGGGTAAATCCTCCCTTGCTTTTGATACAATATATGCCGAGGGTCAAAGGCGTTATATGGAAAGCCTGTCTTCTTATGCACGGCAGTTCCTCGGAATTATGGAAAAGCCCGATGTGGATAGCATTGACGGGCTTTCTCCTGCTATATCAATTGACCAGAAAACCACCTCAAAAAATCCGCGCTCAACTGTTGGTACGGTTACCGAAATTTATGACTATTTACGACTCCTTTATGCAAGAATCGGTATACCTCATTGTCCCGTTTGCGGAAAGGAAATTGCCAAACAGTCCATTGACCAGATAGTTGATAAAATTCTTCTTTTGGAAGAGGGAACAAAATTTCAGATTTTAGCCCCCATTGCCAAAGGCAAAAAAGGTGAGTTTCAAAAAGAGCTTGAAAGCGTTGCTAAATCAGGTTATTCGAGAGTAAGAATAGATGGAATTGTTTATGACCTTTCCGAGAAAATCAAGCTTGAAAAGAATATAAAGCATAATATTGAGGTTGTTGTTGACCGCCTTATAATGAAAGACGGCATTTCATCAAGGTTGACTGATTCATTGGAGGCAGCCTTTTCTCTTACTGAGGGAACTGTTTTGATAGATGTTATCGGTGGCGAAGAAATTCTCTTTTCTCAGAATTTTGCTTGCCCTGACCATGGCTCATGTATGGATGAATTAGAGCCAAGAATGTTTTCTTTTAATAACCCCTTCGGCGCTTGCCCTACATGCTCGGGATTAAGCGTTTTTATGCGCGTTTCTGAGGATTTGATTGTTCCTAACAGAAAGCTTTCCATAAACGAAGGTGCAATTAAGGGAAGCGGTTGGGGAAAAACCGATTCCAGTACAATTGCAGGGATGTATTATAACGCCCTTGCAGATAAGTATAATTTTACATTGGACACACCCTTTAATAAAATTTCTGAAGAGGGTCAAAATGCCATATTCTACGGAACAAATGGCGAGCGTATTAAAATGGTGCGCCAAAATGAATACGGAAGCGGCACTTATATGACTGATTTTGAGGGTATTATAAATAACCTTGAAAGGCGTTACCGGGAAACAACAAGCGATTGGTCAAGAAAGGATATTGAACAGTATATGACTGCATGCCCTTGCCCCGATTGTAAAGGCGCAAGGCTTAAGCCCGGTTCGTTAGCGGTTACGGTGGGCGGTAAAAATATTAAAGAATTAACAGATATGTCCATTGGGGAAGAGCTTAAGTTTATCGATAGCTTGGTGCTTAATGAAAAAGAGCAGGTTATAGGTAAGCAAATTATTAAGGAAATCCATTCGAGGCTGGAATTTTTGTGTAATGTGGGGCTCGATTATTTAACGCTTTCTCGTTCATCGGGAACTCTTTCGGGTGGAGAAAGCCAAAGAATCCGCCTTGCAACTCAGATAGGTTCCTCTCTTATGGGAGTTTTATATATTCTTGATGAGCCAAGCATAGGGCTTCATCAAAGGGATAATGAAAAATTGCTTGCATCTCTTAAAAATCTGCGGGATTTAGGTAACACATTGATTGTTGTTGAGCATGATGAGGACACAATGAATGCTGCGGATTATATTGTTGATGTAGGCCCCGGTGCCGGTGTTCACGGGGGAGAAATTGTGTTTTCAGGCACACCCGATGAAATAAAAAAATGTAAAAATTCGCTTACAGGTCAATTTCTCTCGGGTGAACGCAAAATTGACGTTCCTGAAAAACGCCGAGAGGGTAATGGTAAGTTTTTGGAGGTTATCGGAGCTGCTCAGAATAACTTAAAAAGCATTGATGTTAAAATTCCGTTAGGTAAGCTTGTGGCGGTAACGGGTGTTTCTGGCTCAGGTAAATCCTCGCTTATAAATGAAATAGTTTATAAAAAGCTTGCGGCTGAGTTGAATAATGCGCGAAAGTTTGCAGGAAAGCACGAAGAGATTAAAGGTATAGAGCATCTTGATAAGGTTATAAATATTGACCAGTCGCCCATAGGCAGAACTCCACGCTCAAATACCGCAACTTATACAGGTGTGTTTAATGATATACGCGCCCTGTTTGCTTCAACTCAGGATGCAAAAGCAAAAGGTTATGATGCAAGCCGGTTTTCCTTCAATGTTAAGGGCGGCAGATGCGAAGCCTGCGAGGGTGACGGTATTATAAAAATAGAAATGAATTTCCTTTCTGATGTTTATGTGCCTTGCGAGGTGTGCCGCGGTGCAAGGTATAACCGCGAAACGCTGGATGTTAAATATAAAGGCAAAAGCATCAGCGATGTGCTTAATATGACTGTTGAAGAGGCTGTTGAGTTTTTCTCTAATGTTCCTAAAATACGCGCTAAATTAGAAACAATTTTTGATGTTGGTTTAGGGTATATTACTTTGGGACAATCTGCAACAACTCTTTCCGGTGGTGAGGCTCAAAGGGTTAAATTAGCAACGGAGCTGTCTAAAAAATCCACAGGAAAAACCATCTATATTCTTGATGAACCCACAACGGGTCTTCACACTGCCGATGTTGAAAAGCTTTTGGAGGTTATAAACAAGCTTGTTGATGCCAATAACTCCGTTGTAGTTATTGAGCATAACCTTGATGTAATAAAAACTGCTGATTATATTATAGATTTAGGGCCTGAGGGCGGTAATGCAGGCGGTGAAATAGTAGCCTGCGGCACTCCTGAAGAGGTTGCAAAATGTAAGAAATCTTATACAGGAAAATATTTAAAACCTTTGTTGTAATATTTCTAAAGATGTTATATAATTGTTAAGTAATCCGATTTAGAAAAGAGGAATTGAAATGAAAGCAAATGAAAGCATACCTAACTTTGATATTAAAGTCAGAGAGTACACAAACTATGCAATCAAAAGCATTAAAAATGTATGCAAGAATTTCGGACCCCGCCCTGTAGGAAGCGAGGCGGAAACCAAAGCTCAGGAATATATGCAGGCAGATTTAGAAAAATTCTGCGATACTGTAGAGCGTCAGGAATATAAATGCAGCGATAAAGCCTTTATGTCCTGGGTTTTAATAGGTGCGATTCTTATGATACTTAATGTTGTTTTTTATACATTAGGTATCGCTGTTGCAGGTTTCGCTCTTTCTGCAATAACCCTATTTTTGATTTTAGGAGAGTTTATATTTTACAAGCCTGTGCTTGATATGTTTTTCCCTAAGGTAACAAGCGGTAATGTTTACGGTATAAGAAAATCAAGCGGTGAAACTAAAAAACGCATTATCCTTTGCGGTCACACGGATTCTGCTTTTGAATGGACTTATACATATAAGGGTGGCAGGCCTGCTGTTGCGCTTATAATTGTAACCGCTATAGTGTCAATTCTTTTAGGCTTGGGCGCCAATATTTATGCTATGATTCATTTTGGCGGTGTAACCGGTGGCATCGTTTGGGGTCAAGAGGGTAACCTGGTTCTTAAAATTCTTGCAATTTTAATGTACCTTACCGTGCCTGTTCTTATTATGGCAATGCGTTTTGTTAACTATAAAATGCCTGTTACCGGTGCAACCGATAATTTATCGGGCTGCTTTATTTCAAGCGCAGTTGCTAAGTTTTTAAGCGATAATGATATCCGTTTTGAAAACACCGAGGTTGCTGTGCTTCTTGCAGGCGGTGAAGAGGCAGGTCTCAGAGGCTCAAAGGCATTTGCAAAAGCCAATAAGGATATGCTTCATGAAGCCGGTGTTGAAACTGTTTTTGTTAGCATTGATACTATCTGTCAGCTTGAATTTGCAAAGATTTACGAAAAGGATATGACAGGTACCGTTAAGAATGATAAACGCGTTGTTAATCTTCTTAAAAATGCGGCAGATAATATAGGCCTTGATGTTAAAGTAGGGCCCATTGAGCTTGGGTCAACAGATGCAGCCGCAATGTCGCAGGCAGGTGTTCCTGCAGCAGCTTTTGTTGCTATGGATCCCACGCCGGCAAGGTATTACCATACCAGACTTGATACGGTTGATGCTATTTCGCCTCAGGCGATAGATGCAGGCGTGAAGTTTGCCCTTGAAACAGTATTCCTTTATGATGAAAAAGGTATCTGATTATGAGTAAAAATCATAAAATTCAAGGCTCGGGAGCGCTCCTTGATAAAAAAGGAGGCTTGCGCGAACCCGGTTGGGCGAATACCCTTGTTTTTGATTATAACAGAAATGAAATCAAAGCTAATAAAGCAAGGATAAAGGAATGGGATTATTACCTTTTAATAAACAATGAAGGGAAATACGCTCTTTCGTTTACCTTTGATGATAACTATTATATGGGGCTTGTTGATTGCTCTGTTTTTGATTTCGAAACTAAAGAAAAATTTCAATGCCTTGAAACGAAAATAATGCCCAAGGGCAATTTAGGACTCCCGCCAACAAGCGAAAAAGGGGATATATCCTATAAATCAAAAACCTGTAATTTTAATATAGACCGCACAGAGCTCGGCAGGCATATTTACTGCAAGTTTGAGCGTTGCTTTACTCACACAGAGTGCGAGGCGGATATTTATTTAACTCAACCACCTATGGATACAATGGTTATTGCAACGCCCTTTAAAGAGGATAAAAAGGCTTTTTATTATAACCAGAAAATTACTTGTATGAATGCGAGTGGCTATGTTAAGGTCAAAGGCAGAACATATACTTTTGACTCATCAAAGGATTTTGGTATTCTTGATTGGGGCAGAGGCGTCTGGACTTATAAAAATACCTGGTATTGGGGTATAGGCTGCGGTCTTGTTGATGGTAAGCCATTTGGTTACAATATAGGCTACGGTTTCGGCGATACCTCGAATGCTACGGAAAATATGATTTTTTATGAAGGTAAATGCCATAAGCTTAACATTGTTGATTTTGGAATTCCGAAAGATAATGTTATGAAAGAATGGGTTATGACAAGTGACGATAATCGTTGGAATATGCGATTCAAACCGTTTTTTAATGACCACACAGATATAAGTGCAGGAATTATATGCGAAAAAGCAGAAAAGCTTTTCGGCTTTTTGAATGGTACGGCTGTTTTGGATGACGGAACGGTTTTGAATATTGAAAATATACCTGTTTTCCACGAAAAAGTGCATCATAAATGGTAATTTGATATGCTTTTGGAAATTGAAAAGGGTATGTAAAAAAAGCGCAGACCGCACAAAACAATATAAAGCAAGGGACTTTCGCAGGTGTCAAAGCCTGTAAAAGTCCCGGTTTTTTATAAACACATAAATAAAGAGAATTATTTGTGTTTTGTTCTACAAACAAACCTCGCCACTTCACGTACGTTTGTACGCCTTCGGGTAACCAAAAACACGGCTAAAGCCTTGTTTTTGCTCGGTTTGTTCGTTCTG
>JAZUOA010000130.1:0-16186 GCA_045604445.1 Acutalibacteraceae bacterium | reverse complement strand
AAAAATCTCCATTCTAAAAATTTTAAATAAATACAATAATTACACTTTAAATTATATCCCTCCTATTTGCACTTTTTGTGAATATTTTATGAACAAAATGCAAAAACTCCCGTTTCAAGAAAAAATAGAAATTAAGTTTTTATACTGTATTTTTCAAATAAATATAGATTTTCTTAAGCATTTTCTTTAACAAATTTTCAATTATTTTTAACACATATGAGTGACTTTTTGTTTTGAATGTGTTATTATATATAATTGTATAATACCAAAGGAGTTTTTTTATGGATATTTTAAAAATTTTACAAGAAGAGTTCTCGGTTAGCGAATTCCACATAAAAAACATTGTAGAGCTTATCGATGATGGTAACACTATTCCTTTTATCGCACGATACAGAAAGGAAATGACAGGCTCCTGCGATGACCAAAAGCTAAGGGAAATCAACGATAGATTAACTTATCTGCGCAATCTGGAAAAACGAAAAGAGGAGGTTTTATCCTCCATTGAAGAGCAAGGTAAGCTCACCGAAGAAATCTCTGCCGCTGTTGCCGCCGCAGTAACACTGGCTGAGGTTGAAGATATTTACCGCCCTTATAAGCAGAAACGCAAAACGAGGGCGTCCGTTGCCAAAGAAAAAGGGTTAGAGCCCCTTGCGGAGCTTTTATTTTCTTTCACGCTTACAGGTGCAGATTTAAACGAAATTGCCGCACAATATATTAACGAAGAAAAGGGCGTTGAAACTGCAGAAGATGCCTTGCAGGGTGCTTCTGATATTATTGCAGAAATCATTTCAGATGCGCCTGAGGGAAGAAGAGTTTTAAAAGATTTAATTGCGAAACGCGGGTTAATCAAATCTGTTGCAAAAACCGAAGACGATAGTGTTTATGCAATGTACTATGATTATTCAGAGCCTGTTGCAAAAATCCCATCTCATAGAATTCTTGCAATTAACCGCGGTGAAAAGGAAGGATTTTTGAAGGTTTCGGTTGAAATTGAAGAGGAAACCGCTTTAATGCTTTTAAACAAGCTTTTCATTAAAGAGGGCTCTTCCTCAACAGATTTTTGTAAAGCAGCTGCAGAGGATAGTTTTTCAAGGCTTATATTCCCATCTCTTGAGAGGGAAACCAGAAGTTCTTTAACAGAAAGAGCCGATGAACAAGCCATCAAAATGTTCGGCTCAAACCTCAAACCACTTCTTATGCAACCACCGATTAAAGGTAAAACCGTTTTAGCTGTTGACCCTGCTTACAGAACAGGATGCAAGCTTGCCGTTGTTAACGCAAACAGTCGCGTGCTTTTCACCGGCGTTATATATCCGACTCCTCCCCAATCCAAAATCGCAGAATCCGAAGAAACTGTTTTAAAGCTTATTGATAAATACCAAATTGATTGCATATCCATTGGTAACGGAACTGCAAGCAAGGAAAGCGAAATTTTTATTGCAGATACAATCAAAAAAGCCACCAGACCCGTTTCATATATGGTTGTTAACGAAGCCGGTGCTTCTGTTTACTCAGCTTCCAAATTAGGCGCTGAGGAATTCCCTGATTTTGATGTTTCTGTTCGATCTGCTGTTTCTATTGCAAGGCGCCTTCAGGACCCGCTTTCAGAACTTGTAAAAATTGAGCCTAAAAGCATAGGCGTAGGCCAATATCAGCATGATGTTGCTCCTGCAAGGCTTGAGGAGTCGCTTTCCGGCGTCGTTGAGGATTGCGTTAACTCAGTAGGCGTTGACCTTAATACCGCCTCGGTATCCTTATTAAAATACATCTCAGGCGTTACCTCTGCAACTGCAAAAAATATTGTTGCTTATCGTGAAGAAAATGGTAGCTTTAATTCAAGAGCAGAGCTAAAAAAGGTTAAGGGACTAGGTCCTAAAGCATATCAACAGTGCGCTGGCTTTTTGAGAATTCCTCATGGTAAAACTGCACTGGACAACACAGGAGTTCACCCTGAAAGCTATGATGCAGCTAAAAAGCTGCTTGATCTTTTTGGTTATTCAGGAAAAGATGTTTCCGATAATGGTGCAAGTGGTATTGGCGGAAAAGTTGAATCCTTCGGGTTAGCAAAAGCTGCAGAGCAATGCGGAGTTGGCGTTCCTACCCTCGTAGATATTATCGGTGAGCTTGAAAAACCCGGCAGAGATATCCGCGATGAGCTTCCGAAACCTATGCTTAGAACTGACGTTATGGATATGAATGATTTGCGCGAAGGAATGGAGCTGACCGGTACAGTAAGAAATGTTATTGATTTTGGCGTTTTTGTTGATATAGGCGTTCATCAGGATGGCCTTGTTCATATCTCACAAATATGCGACAAATACATTAAACATCCTTCAGAAGTCCTTAAAGTAGGTGAGGTTGTTAAAGTTAAGGTTATTTCCGTTGAGCCGCAAAAAAAGCGCATTTCTTTAACAATGAAGGGTGTTCAACAATAAAAATCAAATTTATAGTGACAAATATAATTCTTTATGATATAATTTAAAAGATTTTGAAATATTAAAAGAATGCGAGGTACTGTATAGTGCTTGAACTTAACTATGCCCTTGAAAAAATAATGAAGGGAATTGATGAAACGGTTACGGAGCTTGGCTTCCGCCCTGAATACCCTAATGGTGTTTTTCCGCCTGAGCTTCCCATTGAAAAAGACGGAAACAAATCAATTATCATGTATCGCGGTGAACGTGGCAGGATAAGGCTTCTTCATGAAGGTGATAAACTCTCCCTTTTCTGCGCAAAAGCTGAAGAGAGTGATGCTCCCGATGACGATATGCCCAGAGCCTCTCTTTCGCTTTTAGACCTTGAAACCTTCAACGATAAAGATCTTAAATACATTTACGAAGAATATATTGAAACCTTTGATAAAAAGTTTTCACAAAAGTCTGCTCATAGCGGCAAAAAAATGCCTACGCCCGTTTCAAGAACTCAGGCTAAAAGCGGTGCACTTGCTTACGATGCAAATACCCTTGGTAGCAGATTCACAACTATTTACCCGGAACTTCGCGATGAATATAAAGCAAACCTTGAGCTTTACGGCGAATTTTTAGCAGAAGATTTCTTTGTAAACCACGGAAATAAAATCGTTATCGAAACAATTCGCGAAAATGAAAAAATAAAAATGCGCAAGCTTTTTAACCTCCTCAACGATATTTATGAGGATGGCACAAACGACACACAAAGCCTTGTTGCAGTTACTATTTTAGGTTCATCCCTTGCAGAACATCCTGAGCTTGTAGAAAACGCTAAATCTTACTTTAGCGATACAATGGCTGAGCCTGTTTCAGAAATTATTAACTACCTTGCTAAAAGCAAAAGTGCGAGAATGCGCCTTGAAAATCCCCCTGTTTACAAACCGAAAAAAGAAAAGAAAAAAGGTATGTTTGCCTCAATGTTAGGAATGTAACAAATAATTAAAAAGCTCTGTAAAAAGCATACGTTTTTTACAGAGCTTTTTTCATATCTACATCTATATTATAAATATAGAAACTCCATCGGCAAAACCGATGGAGTTAATCATTTATAACGAACTTGCGATTTCGTATTAAACTGTTTCTTTTTTCTTTCTTGTAAGAACAAAGCCTGCGGAAGCTGCTACGCAAATAGTAGCTGCGAGAGCTATACCAACATCGCCTGTTTCTTCAGAACCTGAAGATGAGCCGGCTGCGGTTGTTTCAAGATTTACCGCTGCAGTTGTTGCAACTGCGGTTGTTTTATCTTCTTCATCGCCGCCAAAAAGGTTTTTGAAGAACTCGATAATTTTATTAAGAAGATCTTCAAGCATTCCGAAATCAAGACCGAGGCTTTCAAGAATCTGCTGGAACATATCTGAAATATCAATGTTGCCATCAACGAGCATTTCGATGATATCTGTGATTTCAGCGTTACCGAGAAGGTTAGCAATTGCATCTGCCCAATCAGCAAATGTTACATTGTTGCCGGAAAGCATATCTCTGATAAGCTGAAGAAGTCCGTTGATATCGCCTGCTGTTGTATCGCTACCACTTTCGCCGCCTTCGGTAGAACCGCCTGTTGTTGCAGGGGGTGTGTTTTCAGGGAAGTTAAAGCTAACAATCTTGCTTTCTGTTCGAAGAGTAGAGATGATATCATTGGCATCGTTGCCATCATCTGTACGGAACTCGTCAACAAAAACATCAATAACTGTTTCTGCTTTAGTGGTATCTATAACGCTGAATGTGATATAGAAAATATCTTTTGCAGCTTTCTTTGTAACGCCATCGCTTGAAACCCAACCGAAAGCATATTCGTTGTTTGAGCCGCTCTTAAAGCCATCAACGGGAACACCGTTGCTGAAATAAGGGATAAAGTTATCTTCTGCATCAAGCCAACCTGCAAGACCTGCATCAGCAACTGCAAGAACTGTTGCATCAAATGAAACATAGAGGTTTACACCGGTGAGTTTCTTAACAGCAGGAGCTTTGATAATCATAGTAAAAGTTGTTTCTTCAACTGAGCCTACTGTTGAAGCGGTTTCATCATAACCACCCTCGATAACTCTTGTTGCAAGACCGGGGTCTGATGCCGCCATACTCATCGGCGCTAAGCTGATGCAGATGAGCAAAGCTGAAAGAAAAATCGCAAGAACTTTTTTCATTTATATCTTCCTTTACATGAATTTGCGGAAAACCTACCGCCTGATAAGTGAGCATAGTTATAGCAACACTTATAAACTAAAATGATTATATTACAAATGCTCGGCAAAGTCAATAGATAATTTGTTTTTATCCCGTTGTTTTTTATATTTTTGCCTGCTTTACAAAACCCTCGAAATCCTTGATTTTACAATGGTTTTCACTTATTCCGTCATTTTACACAAAATATAAAGTGGATTTTGTACACTAAATAAATCAAATATTTATTTTTGCTTTTAATTCCTTAAAGGTTTCAAAATCAAATTTGGCACCATTATAGTTTTTCAGGTCACCCGCTATTTTTTCAAAAAGCTTTTTAATATGAGTTTCATCGGCACTATCAGATAAGCACTCCAGCGCAGGTAATGCAAAAACGCCAACGGAGCAACTCTCCCCCAACATTTCAGGAATCATTTTCACTGTTTTACCATTTATTTTTCGCCTTATAAATCCGCAGTTCCTGTCACAAAAACAGCAAACATATTTTTCATCTTCAAACGGGAGCGGCGGATTCTTCGGTGCAGGAGTTTTAGAAACAAGAGCACCTGTAGGACAAACATTAACGCATGCTCCGCAACTTATACATTTGCTTTCATTGAGAGGTAAATCAAAAGCACTTACAGGCAATGTTTTGAAACCTCTTCCAAAAAGCCCTAAATTCTCTGTGCCGGAAATTTCGCGACAAGCTCTTACGCATTGAGCGCAAAGAATACACTTATTATTATCTCGAACAATAAACGGGTGGCTTTTATCCTTGGGATACTGCCGGGTTTTACCGTCTAATGAAGCCGAGAGTGCATCATATTCCCTCATAAGAGGCAAAAGCTCGCAAGAATAAACTGCGGAACAACCACATTCCAAGCACCTTGATGCCTCGTTTATTGCTTCCTCTTTTGTAAAAGTAAAGGCAGCTTCTTGAAAACTCTTGTTTCTGATATTTGCATCAACCAGCCTTGTTTCAGTTCTCTTTATAGCAGGAGTTCCATCTAAAACAGAGGCATCAAAATTTTTATTCACTGAATAAACAGGTTTTTCAAGAGTCAAATTTTCACCCTTAAGGTATCTGTCAATTGAATTCGCAGCATTTTTTCCGCCTGCAATAGCCTTAATTGCAATATCCGGCCCTCTGTTTATAACATCACCGGCAGCAAAAACGCCATCAAGGGAGGTCACAAGGGTATCCTCATCAACCGCTATGGTATATTTTGCCGTCAATTCTACAGAATCAATAACATCTTTCTCAACACGCTGTCCGATAGCAGAGATAACTGTATCACATTCAATAACAGTAATATCATTCTCGATAGGCTCAGGCTTTCTTCTCCCTGAGGCATCCGCCTCGCCTAAACGCATATTTTGAATCTTCAAAGCTACTGCCTTACCGTTTTCGGAAACCACCTCAATCGGTGAAGCAAGAAAGCGGAAATTAACGCCCTCTGCTTTTGCATCCCTTATTTCATCAGGCTCCGCAGGCATTTCTTTTTCAGTTCTTCGATAAACAAGAGTAACCTTTTCTGCACCCAAACGCAGGGCTGTGCGCACAGCGTCTATTGCGGTATTTCCGCCACCTACAACGCAAACATTCTTACCAATAACATCTCTTTTGCCATTGGCAACATCATAGAGAAAATCTATGCCTCCTAAAACACCATTCGCATCATCTCCGGCGCATCCCAAGGGAGTTGATTTCCAAGCACCTGTGCCTATGAACACAGAATCGTACTCTTTTCTCAGCTTTTCAATCGTAAAATTCGCCCCTAAACGCTCACCGTAGCGGAATTCTACACCCATTTTTGAAATATTTTCGATTTCTTTATCCAAAATATCCTTAGGTAATCTATAGGCAGGTATACCATATCTAAGCATACCGCCACCCTTTTTCTGAGCTTCAAAAACAGTTACCGAATAGCCTTTTATTGCAAGAAAATATGCGCAAGAAAGCCCTGCCGGACCTGCTCCTATTACCGCAATTCTTTTACCATTTGGTTTTTCACATTCAGGTATGTAATCCATATACGAATCTGCCGCAAAACGCTTAAGAGCGCAAATTGAAACCGCACCCTCCAAGTGATTTCGGCGGCATTTTTCCTCGCAGGGATGAGGACACACCCTACCTATTGAAGCGGGTAACGGATTATCCTGTTTTATAATTTCAAGCGCCTTTGCCTCTTCACCATTGGCAATAAGCCCAACATAAGCCTGAATATCCTGGTGAGTGGGGCATGCCATATAACAAGGAGCCTTACAATCTCCACTATGGTCTGACATTATAAGGGACAAGGTTGCTTTTCTGCTTTTTTCAAGCTCGGGAGTATGAGTTGTTACGCTCATACCCTCGCTTACAGCCACAGAACATGCCCTCAAGGGCTTTCTGCTTCCCTCAACTTCAACTATACAAAGTCCGCAACCACCATAGCTTTCCAGTTTTTTGTTATGACAAAGGTGAGGTATGTAAATTCCGCTTTCAAGTATATTATCCAAAAGAGTTTTTTCTGTATCAGCGCAATAATTTTTGCCGTTTATAATAATATTAACCTTACTCATCACATTACCTCCCCACTCATAATTTTTATCGCGTTAAATCTGCAGTTATCAAGGCATTGGGAACATCTGATACACTTTTGCGCATCAATACTATATGGCATTTTTATCTGACCGCTTATAGCACCCACAGGGCATTTTTTACTACAAGCAGAACAACCCTTACACAAATTTTTATCAATTTCGAATTTTATAAGTGCAGTGCATTTTTTTGCAGGACAGCGTTTTTCTTTTATATGCGCCTCATATTCTTCGCGAAAATATTTTATGGTTGTTAAAACAGGGTTAGGTGCAGAATTTCCCAAGCCACATAAAGCACCTGTCTTTATACTTTCGCCTAAATCAACAAGCATATCTATATCCTCTTCAACACCACGACCTTCAACAATTCTTTTGAGTATTTCAAGCATTCTTGTTGTGCCAATTCGGCATGGCACGCATTTACCGCAGCTTTCCTTGCTTGTAAAATCCATAAAGAATTTTGCCATATCAACCATACAGGTTTTCTCATCCATTACAATCATACCGCCCGAGCCCATAATAGCACCTGTTTTGGCAATACTTTCATAATCAATAACTGTGTCAAGCATATTTTTAGGTATGCAGCCGCCTGACGGTCCACCCATCTGAACCGCCTTAATTTCCTTGTCACCGATAATTCCGCCGCATATACCGAAAACAATATCTTTAATTGTAAGACCCATAGGCACTTCTACAAGACCACCGCGCTTAACTCTGCCTGCAAGAGCAAAAACCTTAGTACCCTTGCTACCCTGAGTTCCCATTTGAGCAAAGGCTTCCCCACCATTTTCGATTATCCATGAAATATTGGCAAAGGTTTCAACGTTGTTTATATTTGTAGGCTTATCTCTGAAGCCTCTTTGAGCAGGAAACGGTGGCTTAGTAACAGGCATCCCCCTATTACCGCCCAAAGATGCTAAAAGAGCTGTTTCCTCACCGCAAACAAATGCACCTGCGCCCATCATAATTTTGAAATCGAAGGAAAAATCGCTACCAAAAATATTATCCCCAAGAATACCCTTACCTCTCATTTCATCAATAGCTAACTGCAGTCGCTTTACTGCAAGGGGATATTCGGCTCTGACATAAATAATTCCGGTTTTTGCTCCAACAGCTATACCGGATATCATCATACCCTCTAAAACTCTATGGGGATCTCCCTCTAAAACAGCCCTATCCATAAATGCACCGGGATCTCCCTCATCTGCATTGCAAACAATATATTTATCATCGCCTTGAGAGCTCTTTGCAGACTGCCATTTAATATGAGTGGGGAAGCCGGCACCGCCTCTGCCCCTGAGCCCGGATTTTTTAATTTCATCGATTATACTCTCTGAACCTAAAGCCAAAGCTTTTTTCAATGCAATATAACCGCCGTTTTCTATATAGGAATCTATACTTTCAGGGTTAACCTTTCCGCAACCCGAAAGCACAACTCTGGTTTGTCCTTTTAAAAATTTAAGGTCGTCCTCAGAAAGTTTATTCTCTTCAGGTAAGTTTCCACCCAAAGCAAAATCTGCAAAGGAAGCGGCTGATTCTTTATTTAATCTTCCGTATAACACGCTTTCTCCGTTATCGGTTATTACCTCAAGAACAGGCTCGGCAAAGCAAAGACCATTGCAACCGACTTTTTCAACCTTTAAGCCCTTACCTTCCAAAACAGAAAGCACCTCAGAAGCTCCCGATGCAATTCCGCAAGAGCCATAACCTAAAAGATACCTCATTTTGCTTCACCCTCTCTTATGTTCTTTATTATCTCCGCTACCTTATCAGGTGTAAGCTTGCCATAGGCAGTGTCATTAATCATCATAGCCGGTGAAATACTGCAACAACCGAGGCAGGCAACCTCTTCCCAAGAAAAAAGTCCGTCTGCAGTAACATCCCCTGCCTCAATGCCCAATTCGCGTTTTACCGTTTCGCCAATTCTTTCAGCACCATTAACATGGCAAGCTGTGCCGGTGCATACCATTATGCGATATTTTCCAACAGGTTTAAGTCTAAACCCTGCATAAAATGATGCAACACCCATTATTCTGCTTGAAGCAATGCCGGTTTTTTCTGTAATGTATTCAACAGCTTGGCGGGAAATATAACCCTCCACACCCTGCACATCCTGCAAAACAGCAATAAGGCTTTCCTCAGGATTTTCATATTTACTAAGTATTATATCAATATTTTTATTTACAACTTCAGCCATTTAAATCCGCCTCTTTTCAAAGATAAGTAGAATTCTACAACAATCCTACTTATCTTTCAATAGTAAATTCAACTAAATCATAATTTAATTTTAAGCTATGTATTTACTTTTGGTGTAAAAAAATATAAAATCATATATATCAAAATGGCAGGTGATAAGCTTGAAAGAATATAGCTACTATTTATTTGATTTCGACGGAACGCTTTGTGACACCACAAGCGGAATTTTCAACTCTATTATTTATGCACTGGATTGCTACGGAATAAAGGAAACTGACCTGAAAAAGCTTGAATATTTTGTAGGACCGCCCTTATTTGAATCCTTTAAAACAATTTACAAGGTTTCCGATGAGGATGCTAATTGGCTTATAGCAAAATACCGCGAGCGCTATAAAACAAAGGCAGCCGAAGAATCAGAAATATACGAAGGAATAACCGAGCTTTTGAAAAAACTTAAGAGCAGCGGTAAAAAAATAGCAATTGCCTCATCTAAGCCTAAAATTTTTGTTGAAGAAATTTCAAAACATCACGGCATTGATATTTACTATGATTTTGTTGCCGCTGAGGATTTTAAAAACAACCATTCAAGCAAGCAAGAGCTCATAAATGAATGCTTAAATTTTTTCGGCAACCCTGAAAAATCAGAGGTTATAATGGTCGGTGACCGTTTTTATGATATAAACGGTGCAAAAGCAGTTGGAATAGATAGCGCAGGCGCGGTTTACGGTTTCGGAACAAAGGATGAATTATCCTCTGCAGGTGCAACATATATTTTAAACTCTCCCCAGGATTTATTTTAAACCAAAAAATAACGGTTAACGCGTAGTTTGCGTTAACCGTTAATTTTTACCATTCCTTAATTATTTCCGGATTTTCAAAAACTTCATCAAGCTTCTTAATAAAGGGCATAACATCATTAAAGCCGCCAATTCTATGGTCAAACATAAGCGTAATAGGTAGCAGTTTTTTAGTGGCAATATCAACCTCACCCTTTTCATTTCTGAACGCATAATCTCTTTCGCGAACATTACCCATTGCCATAAGAAAAACCTGAGGATATAAAAGAGGTGTATAAGTAACATTGCCGTTTAAACCGTCATAAAGCATACCCCAATTTGTTAAACAAACTGTTCCCTCATTCAAATCATTCATTAAAAGAGATGACCCGTCACGAGGGGCATGTTTAAAAAGACCGGAAATTTTAGCAACCTTATGCTTACCTACATAGCCCGTAAACGTTTGGGCAACTGTAGGAATAAATGCACCACTCAAAAGAAGACCTACAGTTCTTTGAGTTATAACATCAAAAAGAACTCTGTCAACGTCTGTGTTTTGTAGCTTTTCCAAAAGCTCATCAATTTGCTCTGACAACTCTTTTAAGGTTTTATCCTCCGTGTGCCTCACCTTAATAGGAAAGGTTTCGCCATTTTCGGTAATTATAGGCATCGCAACATCAATATGTTTCTTTATTATAAGCGTTCCGCAGGAGGATGTTGTGTTAAAATTAACATGGGCGTTAAGACGAGGAGCTGCCTTTAAGCCCTCAACAAGAATTCGCATCATAAGCGTGTTAAATGATAGGTGATAACCACAGTTATCCTTTAACTCCTCAAAAACAGCCCAAAGCTTCGTAATATCCGCCTCGTAATTGTAGCCGGGGGACGGTATATTTTGCTGAGATTTTGTAAGAATGTATCCGGAAACTCTACCTTTCAAATTAAAGCGCTCAATTTTATCCTCAGGCTCCGGGCGATTCAATGCTCCGTTTATAAATTTCTTGAAATCCATATTTTTTCCTTTCTTATGGGTGGCAATTCCCACAGGGACTATAGCCCTGATTTATTAAATCCTCTCTCGCTCCGCTGTATTCAGATTTATTTTTATCTGACATACTCTTTGCAGAACGGCAAGATGGGTAATGAAATTTTTTTGAATTAGTGTTAAGAACATAATCAGTCTTGGATGCGGATGCTTGCTTTTTGGTTGTTTCTTCTGTTTCGGTTTCTGCAGAAATCCAACCTTCGTCATTATCAGAAACCCAACTATCGCCGTTATAATAATCTATTTCAACGCCCGGCTGGGTATTATAGCAATAAACGTTAAAGCAGATTCCTTCGCCCTCATCCTCAACTGAATAAGCTTCAATTTGTACTCCGCTTGCAACAAGATTGCTGCCCTTAAAAACAGGCGTTACTCTGTACATAACATGGTTATTTGTTTCTTTTATATAATCAGCAACCATATTTTCAAACGGCAGCATACCCTCAACATTCATGTATCTGGTACCGGTTATAAGATTCCTGGTATTTGCATTCTCACCTGAAAGCTGAAAGCCTATGAGATGACAACGGTTATAAAGATATTTGCCATCCACAAAATCATACTTAACAGTTTTCCAACCGCTTGGCTTAACCTGACCTATATTTCCTCTTTCTTCAGTTGGCATAATATCCTTACCCAAGCAAGCAAAAGCAACGCCGCACCTGCCTAAATAATCAAGGCTTTCATAGGTTTCAAAGGATTTATCAGTTATTTCTGATTTTAAAAACTCAGGATTATTATTGTTTAAAACAATATACGCCTTGCCGGAAAACTTTGAAACTGAAGAAAGCTTCACTCCTGAATCTTCTTTCGATTTTTCAGTTGTTTCTCCTTTTATTTCAGTAATTTCCTTTTCTGTTTCACCCACCTTTTCGGTAGCTTCAGCAGTTTCGGATAATGTAGCCTTTTCAGTAGTTGTAAGCAAAGCGTTCGTAGTATAATCAGCAACACCCTTTTCTGATTCATCGCTCATAGAACCTATCAAACCGAAAACCGCAACTAAAATAACCGCAATTGCAATTACAAGTTTTTTATTTTTCATTCCCCTCACCAACTTTTATAAATACTTGTTTTGTTATTTTTTCGTGTGAATTACCTGTAAACTCCGTTTCCTCGAAAAGCTTAAAGAAATTAAAATCAATATCGCAATAAAAATCCGCAGGGTAATCTCTGCACCAATTGTAAACAATAATGCTTTCAATTTTTGACTCATGAGAATTAAGTGTTTTATCCTCAACAAAACAATAATCCCCCGAATTTGCCTTTTCTAAAAAACTATCGTCAACAATAACGTAATCAGAATAATCAGAAAAAAGCTTTTCTGAAAATGGTGATATCAAAAGCCTTGAGTGTTTTAAATTTTTAATAACATCCGCCAAAACCGCTTTATCCCGGCTTTGACGCCTGCTGTTAAAAAGCATTCCTTTGTTGTTATCAAGGCAAATAATAATATTCAAAAAAACACTCCTCAAATTTTATGAATTGATTATATCAACTTCTGCACATAAACGCAAGGTGAATAAAATGAATTTATTATGAAATTATATTTATATAACAAATCTGAAGGATGGTATATATGAATAACCAACAATATTCCGTTTTGGTGAGCAACACAACACCCAAATCACCTATTATAAAGGATTGCTTTTTTGCTTTTTTATTCGGAGGTGCAATTTGCGCCTTCGGCGAGGTATTAAAAAAGCTTTACGGATTAACCGATTTCACGGAAGACCAGGTAAGCCTTGCAATTTCCGCAACACTTATCGGAATAACTGCTATTTTAACAGGCTTGGGTGTTTTTGATAAAATTGCAAAAGTAGCAGGTGCAGGCACAGCAGTTCCTATAACAGGATTTGCCAATGCCGTTGTTTCCCCCGCGATTGAATTCAAAGCCGAAGGTTTCGTTTTAGGCGTTGCCGCCAAGATGTTTACAATAGCAGGCCCCGTTATAGTATACGGAACCGTTTCTGCAATGGTTTACGGCATAATTTATTGGATTTTCAGCTGATTTAAAAAGGTTTAAAGGGTGATTATATGCTTAAAAGCAACAAAAAAAATGCTATTATTTTTGAGAATTCCCCCTCTGTTTTAGGCTACGCAGCCGTTGTTGGCAAGAAAGAGGCAGAAGGTCCGTTGGGGAATTATTTTGATGTAACCTATAAAGATGAATTCTGCGGTGAAAAAACCTTTGAAAAAGCCGAAACCTATATGCAAAAGCAAGCCATTGAAACCGCAATAAAAAAATCGGGGTTAAATAAAGAAGATATAGGCTGCGCCTTGGCAGGTGATTTACTCAATCAATGTATAGGCTCATCTTTCGGTATGAGAGAATTAAAAATACCTTTCACAGGGCTTTACGGCGCTTGTTCAACCATGGCTCTTTCGCTTGCCCTGGCGGGAATATTTGTAAATTTCGGAGCATTAAAAACTGCTGTTGCCGCTGCCTCCTCCCATTTTTGCTCAGCTGAAAGGCAATATCGTTTCCCTTTAGAATATGGTGGTCAACGCTCTCAGGCAGCTCAATGGACAGTTACGGGAGCAGGCAGTGCAGTAATAGGAGAAAACAACAACCATTCCCCACACCTAACTGCCGCAATAATAGGCACAGTAAGGGATTTGGGTATAACCGATACCAATAACATGGGCGCAGCTATGGCACCTGCAGCCTCAAAAACAATAGGCGATTTTTTAAACGCCACAAGCACAAAGCCTCTTGATTACGATATAATTTTAACTGGCGATTTAGGCTCAACGGGAAGCCGCCTTTTAGTAAAGCTTTTGAAGGATGAATATAAAATTGATATCTCCCCTGTCCACAAAGATTGCGGAACTATGATTTATGATATGAAAAAACAAGATGTTCATTCAGGGGGTTCAGGCTGCGGTTGTAGCGCAAGCGTTGTTTGCTCTTATATTTTCAGCAAACTAAAAACCAAAGAAATCAACAAGGTTTTGTTTATAGGCACGGGTGCATTGCTTTCGCCCACATCCTCCCTTCAAAAAGAATCAATTCCGGGTATAGCCCACGGCGTTTTATTATCATCTTAAAAATTAAAAGGAGTATTTATGGATTATTTGACAAAATCAATGGATGGAATTTCAAAAGTTGCAAAAACCTACGTTAGAGTTTCATATATAAAAACCGCTTTAACTGTTTTTGTTATCAGTTATGCAGTTATTAAAACAATAAAAGTTTTTTCCGAATAACAAAAAAGGGGATGTAAAAAAACGTGAGTTTTTTTACATCCCCCAATTTTCATTTTAAAAGCCTTTCATTTTTGCAAGGTCGCGGTAGTTAATAAGCTCTATTCCGCATGCTTTGATATGCTGAAGAGTCTGAGGATCAGAGAAAAGCTTATGCTCCCAGACTCTATGATGCCAAGAGCCTGTAATAGCCTTGAGCTCTTCGCTTTCAAGAGCCGGATGAATATATGTTTCAGTTACACCGTTAGGAAAGCTCTTATAGAGCTCGTAAATATATTCCTTGAAATTTTCATAACTATCATTTTGCGGACCATTCCATTCACCTGGAATAAGATAATCCGGCATAGCAACCTTTAAGCCATTTGCATAATCAACAACTTTATCGAAAACCATTGCAATTAAGGATTGGTCAATTTTAACCTCAAGAGTGTCGTTTTCAAACATTTCGGGAACAAATACTGAAGGGAATCTGAAAGGAAGACCGTATTCTCCAGCAATTGCAAGCGTTGAATTAAGGAGCTCGAATCTGCCCGTTTCAATACCATAAAGCGAGCCCATATGATTATCAATGTGAGAAGGTTCAACTCCAAAAGAGCGGAAGCGCTCAATCTGCGCTCTTATTTCTGCTTCAACCTCTTCCACATCGCAATTTTTTTCAAACTCATCAGATTCGTGGTACATAAAATCTTCACTATCGCGAAGAGATTCGGTATTACTATGAGAAATAGGACTCCATCTGTAATTACCCCACTCGCTTGTAAAAGTAAGGTGAACACCTACTGCATATTCAGGGTGCTTTGCTGCCCAAACACCTGCCTCCCTCGCCCAACAGCAAGGGGTCATAATTGTTGACGATGTAATTCCGCCTTTTTGAAACAAATCGAAAACCGCTTCATTAGCAGAATGGCACATACCAAAATCATCTGCATTGATAATTAAATATTTATCCATTTAAAACGCTCCCCTTTCAGAAGTTTTAATCTTTATTTGCCTCCTCAAACAAATCAGATAAACTCATTCCCTTATTTTTTTCATCAGCTTTTTCGCTTTGAGACTCCTGAGAATCCGGAATGTTGTCATCTTTTTTAGTTTTTTTGCTTCTCTTCTTTTTCAAGATAAACAAAACAAGTATAACTGCAATAGCAATAATCCATATTATTGCTATTACAATAACAATAATGGTAAGCGCATCATTGTTTTTCTCCGAATTATCATCAGTAGGATTGTTTTCACCTGATGGCGCAACAGAAACGTTTGCCTGAGCAGACTCTTCAACGCCGAAAGTATATTCATAATAAAGCACCTCTGCGGCATTTATTACATCTGCATTAACATTACCATCGATAGTCAAACCCTTTTCCTGCTGAAGTTTTTTAACTACTGCAACAGTATCCGTATCAAGAACACCTGTTATACCATCATCACGAAGGCCATAATGCGTATAAATGAAAATCCACTGAAGCCATTTAATTCCATCACCCTCATCGCCTGCAACAAATTCACCCTCAGGCTTTTGATACGGGTTAGAGGTTGCTGCATAATCAACCGTTTCACCATAAGTTGTTGCAGGTGTTGCTGATTGTTGATTTTGTGCCTGGGTGGCAGGGGCTTGTGTTAATAAACTGCTACCCAAATCGTAATTCTGCGTTGCGGCAGGAATAGGGTCAATATAACCTGTATTATATGTAACAGCAGTAGTTCCGCTACTATCAGAACCACCTAATCCGCCAAGGATTCCGCCCAAACTATCAAGCAAA
>JAZUOA010000129.1:0-4133 GCA_045604445.1 Acutalibacteraceae bacterium | reverse complement strand
TGCGAAGGGCAAAGCCCTTCGAATCCCTTGCTCTCCGCCAAAAAGAGAAACCACCTGAAATAGGTGGTTTTTCTTTTTTGTTTGAATAGATAAAAAGGGATTCGAACCCCCTCGGCGAAGCCGAACACAATCGGGTCAACGAGCAACGCGAGTGCGAAGGGCAAAGCCCTTCGAATCCCTTGCTCTCCGCCAAAAAGAGAAACCACCTGAAATAGGTGGTTTTTCTTTTTTGTTTAAATAGATAAAAAGGGGATTCGAACCCCAAGGGTCGTTTTGTATTTTTAGTTGTTTCATACAACTTGTGAAAAAATAAACAAAGTTTCGTTTATCATATTGAATTGTGACATTTTTTAGTGTAAAATATTTATCGGATTTTAAATCTAATACAAATCAAAGGAGTTTTTATAATGGCAAACAGATTTGTTCTTAACGAAACATCTTATCACGGCAAGGGTGCAATAGCTGAAATTGCAACAGAAATCAAAGCAAGAGCATTCAAAAAAGCTTTTGTTTGTTCCGATCCTGACCTTATAAAATTCGGTGTTACAAAAAAGGTAACGGATATTCTTGATTCTGCTGAAATCCCCTACGAAATTTACAGCAATATTAAACCCAATCCAACAATTGAAAATGTTCAATCCGGTGTTGCCGCTTTCAAAGCAAGCGGTTCCGATTGCATTGTTGCAATTGGCGGAGGCTCTTCAATGGATACCGCTAAAGCAATCGGCATAATAATCGAAAACCCCGAATTTGCTGATGTCCGTTCACTCGAAGGGGTTGCTCCCACTAAAAATAAATGCACACCTATTATCGCTGTTCCTACAACCGCAGGCACCGCTGCAGAAGTTACAATTAACTATGTTATCACTGATGCAGAAAACAACAGAAAAATGGTTTGCGTTGATGTTCACGATATTCCCGTTATTGCAGTTGTTGACCCGGATATGATGGCTTCAATGCCTAAAGGTCTTACCGCCGCAACAGGTATGGATGCTCTTACCCACGCCATTGAGGGTTATATTACAAAAGGCGCTTGGGAAATGAGCGATATGTTCCATATTAAAGCTATTGAAATTATTGCAAAAAGTCTTAGAGGCGCTGTTGAAAACACAGCCGAAGGCAGAGAAGGTATGGCTCTCGGTCAGTATATCGCAGGTATGGGCTTCTCCAATGTAGGTCTTGGTATTGTTCATTCAATGGCTCATCCCCTGGGCGCTGTATATGATACTCCCCACGGTGTTGCAAATGCAATCATCCTTCCTACAGTTATGGAATATAATGCTCCTGCCACAGGTGAAAAATACAGAGATATTGCTAAGGCAATGGGCGTTAATGGCGTTGATTCTATGAGCCTTGAGGATGCAAGAAAAGCCGCAATTGATGCAGTTAAGCAACTTTCTTTGGATGTGGGCATTCCTGCAGACCTTAAGGAAATTGTAAAGCCCGAGGATATTGATTTCCTTTCTCAATCAGCTTTTGATGATGCTTGCCGCCCCGGTAACCCCAGAGATACAAGCGTTGAAGAAATAAAAGAACTTTACCTTAAACTAATGTAAACCTTATTTTCTCCCTTGCGAAACTTCGCAAGGGAGTTTTTTGTTTTAACAAATCCATTGTATATATTTCCTTTTTATGATATTATTTATATATTACAATAAGATAATGGTGCTTAAAAATGATTTTCTCTAAAAATGACACCCCTTTTTTTATAAAAAAGGTTCAACCAACAGGTAATATCGGCAGAAAAATAATTGCCTTTCCTGAAGATTACACAATAATCGACCTTGAAACAACCGGCCTTTGTCCCGGAAGAGATTTAATAATTGAATTTGCGGCAGTTAAGGTGCAGAGTAGCCAGGTTATTGATACCTTTCAAAGCCTTTGCGACCCGGGGTTTCCGATTCCGCCACAAATTGAAAGCATCACAGGCATAACAACCGAAATGGTGCGCTTCGCACCTAATCCCCGAAGCGTTTTACCCGATTTTCTGGATTTTATCGGCGATGATTTTATTGTGGGCCATAATGTTAATTTTGATGTTCGCTTTATTGCCGCCTCGGCAGATTATTTCAGAAACGATTACATAGATACAATGGCAATTTTCAGAAAGCTTCACCCAAAGCTTTCTCACCATCGGCTTTCAGATATGGTAAGCTTTTACGGCAAAACCAATGACTCTGCCCACAGAGCGCTTTCCGACTGCCTTGCAACCGGCAGCTGCTTTGAAGCAATGAGAGATGAAATTCACTCTCTTTATGGTGACACTGAAAGCTTTTTACACAAGCTAAAATAATTCTCGGAAAGAGGTTTTAAATATGAAATTCACACAATACCACAAAAGCCTTGAGCATTTGCACATAGGCACTCAAAAGCCCAGAGCATATTTCATCCCCTATGACAGCCTTGAGGATGCCTTGAAGGGTGACCGCAACGAATCATATTATTTAACAAATCTTTGCGGCGAATGGAATTTTAAATATTTTAAAAGCTTTGAAGATATTGATGAAAGCTTTTACGAAGAGCTGAAGGATATTTCGGCACTTGATAAGGTTACTGTGCCCGGTTGCTTTCAGCTTTATAAAATCGAGGGTATCGATAAGCCTCTTTATTCAAACCTTAAATACCCCTTTCCTACCGATCCGCCTCATGTTCCCGAGGATAACCCCTGCGGCTTTTATATAAGAAATTTTGAAGTAAGCGATGAAATGCTTGAAAGAGATACTGTTATTACCTTTGAAGGTGTTTCCTCCTGCTTTTATCTTTGGATAAACGGAAGGTTTGTTGGCTATAGCCAGGTAAGCCACTGCACAAGCGAATTTGATATAACTGAATATGTGAAAAAGGGCACCAACAGAATAGCCGTTTTGGTTGTTAAATGGTGCGATGGCTCTTATCTTGAGGACCAGGATTATTTCCGCCTTTCAGGCATTTTCAGAGAGGTTTATATTCTTTCAAGAAGCAAGGCTCGCCTTGAGGATGTTTTTATTAAACAGAGCTTTAACGATGATTTTTCTCTTTGCACTCTTAATATTGATTGCACAGTTAAGGGCAGTTCCTCAGTTCTTTACGGACTTGCCTCCCCCAAAGGCGAGCTTATTACTCAAGGAGAAAGCGAAAACGAAAGCTTTGCAATCGAAATCAAAAGCCCACTTCTCTGGAATGATGAAAAGCCGTATGTTTATAATCTTTTCCTTACTGTTGAGGATGAAATCATCCCATTCCAGCTTGCTTTGAGAAAAATTGAAATAAAGGATAAAAAGCTCCTTGTAAACGGAAAAGCAATTAAGCTTTGCGGAATCAACCGCCACGATTCAACCCTTAACGGTTATGTTGTAACAGTTGATGAAATGAAAGAGGATTTGCTTCTTTTAAAACGCGCTAACGTTAACGCTATTCGTACCTCTCATTATCCCAACGACCCCCGCTTTTATGATTTAGCAGAGGCTCTCGGCTTCTATTTTATTGACGAGGCAGACATTGAAACCCACGGAATGGGATTTAATACCGATTCCGATTGGGATTGGTTCCGTTGGTCAATGCTTTCAACCATTGATGAATGGGAAGCAGCTTATGTAGACCGCGCTGCAAGGCTCTTTGAAAGAGATAAGAACCACGGTTGCGTTATTATGTGGTCTTTAGGTAACGAAAGCGGTTGCGGTAAGAACCACCGCGCAATGCGCAATTACATTAAGAGCCGCGATGAAAATGCCATCGTTCATTATGAAAATTCTCATTTGGAATTCAAGGCAGTTCCCGAAGGCGAATGCTTCAAGGATATTTCTGATGTTGAAAGCAGAATGTATGCAGGCGTTCCTTATATTGATGCCTACTGCAATAACAACGAATATACAAAGCCCTTTTATATGTGCGAATACGTTTGCTCTATGACAACGGGCGATGTTTATGATTACTGGGAGCTTGTTGATAAATACGATAATTTCTGCGGCGGATGCATATGGGAGCTTACCGACCACGCAATTAACATCCCCGATGAAAACGGCAAGCCTCGTTATTATTACGGCGGTGATTTTGGCGATTTCCCGAATGACGGAATCTGCTGCATAGACGGTCTCGTTTACCCTGACCCCGCCCCCCCCCCCGTCTCGCCCCAAATGAAAAGGGTTTCTGGGACC
>JAZUOA010000128.1:0-6358 GCA_045604445.1 Acutalibacteraceae bacterium | reverse complement strand
CCTTAACGCCTATTCGGCAAAGTATTTTTTCAGGGTAATCTGTTTCAAAAATCTTGTTAAGGGCAACGAGCACGGCTGCACCGTCACCGCTACCGCCACCCATACCGGCCTGAAAAGGAACCTTTTTTTCAATATGAATATGAATACCCTTATTGCTTTCAATACCGGCATATTCAAAAAATTTTTCAGCGCATTTGTATACTATATTACTTTTATCTGTTGGAACACCCTCAGTGTCGCAAGAAACAGTAATTTCTTCTCCTTCTCTTTTTTCAACGGTAACAATATCACCAAGGCTTAAGGATTGCATAATAGTAAAAAGGCTATGGTAGCCGTTCTTCTTCAAGCCTGTAATATCAAGTAAAAGATTTATTTTTGAATTAGCTTTTAAGGTGAGTTTCATACTTTCACTCCTCTCGGTTTTCATTTTACCACATATTATGTAATTTTTAAAGATTTTTTATATGTTTATTTTTATTTAGGTCTGTTATTTTACTGTTATTTATGATATGATATTGCGTTGGAAAGAAGGTTTTTATTATGGCTGATTTTAAAATTTACGATTTACATACTCACACAATAAACTCTCAGGATGGTAATCACCCTGTTGAGCTTTTAGCCGAAACCGCTGCTGCAAACGGTGTTGAATGCGTTGCTTTTACAGACCATTGCGAAGTTGATGTTTTTTACAGGGATGGCTTTGATAAAAGAGCTGAGCAAAGCTATATTGATATTTCAAGAGCCAAAATACAGTATGCTGATAAAATAAAAATACTCCGAGGAATAGAGCTTGCTCAACCCCACTATATTCCTGAGCTTGCCGAAGAAATTATAAATAAGCATGAATATGATGAAATAATCGGCTCTCTCCACAACCTCAGAGGTATGCCCGATTTTTACGACTTCAAGTCTTTTGACGGCTTCGTTGTTGAAGATTTAATGAATGAATATTTCGATGAAATTCTCGGAATGCTTGAGTGGGGAAATTTTGATGTTTTAGCTCATATCACATACCCCTTCAGATATGTTTTCAACCTTTGCGGTTATATTGAGGATATTACCAAATATTCAGAAAAGGTTGATGAAATTCTCAAACTATGCGCAGAGAAGGATAAGGCGCTCGAAATAAATATGGGCGGTCTTAAATATCCGATAAATAAACCCTCACCCGATATCGACACCGTTAAAAGATATAAAGAATTGGGCGGTAAGCTTATTAGTGTCGGCTCCGATTCCCACTATGCCGAAAGAATCGGATTCGGTATTCCCAAGGCTTACGAGATTGCTCTTGAGGCAGGCTT
This sequence comes from Acutalibacteraceae bacterium, assembly GCA_045604445.1. Taxonomy (GTDB): domain Bacteria; phylum Bacillota; class Clostridia; order Oscillospirales; family Acutalibacteraceae; genus DTU089. The sequence continues at coordinate 5,057 of JAZUOA010000128.1, read as the reverse complement.
TAAAAGTATAGCTGTTTTTGAAAACAGAAAGGCTTCCGAAGTGCCTATAAAATAATAATTTATATTCATAAATAACTGTATATTTTTCCCTTCGCAACGAAAATAATTCATTTTTCAGCAAAAAACTGTATGCAATTTTTGTAAAGAGGAATGCTTGTCAATGTTCAAAAACCTGTCAAAAATGTCAACAACTCAGCATTTTATTTCTTTTAAAGAATATTGCTGTAAAGCAACTGACTTTACATTGACAAAGTTATGAACATTCGACCTTTTTCGAGCAATGTATATACATTTGAATATTCAAAACAAAGGAGTGAGGCTTTTGAGAAAAATTGAATACACTGTACCTGCAGAATATTCCCAAAAGCCTCTGCTCCATTTTTTAAAAGGTTATTTAAAATTATCTCAAAGAATCACCCAAGCTCTGCGCCATACCCACGGCGCAGTTCTTGTTAATGGTAATTTTGCGCGATTGGTTGATAAGGTTTCAACAGGTGACAAGGTAACAATAACTATACCCCGCAACAAAAGCACCAATGCTCCGCTTTTATGGGATGAACCCCTGGATATTATTTTCGAAGACGAGGATTTGCTCATCATAAACAAACCATCCGGTGTTTCAGCTCACCCTACCTTTAACCATCCGAATGGTACCCTTTGCAATGCGGTTGCCTCATACCTTTTTAAAAAAAACGGTGAACCCTCTTTTTACGGTTCTGTTGGCAGATTAGATAAAGTAACATCCGGTGTTATGATTTTTGCAAAAAATAAAATCATAGCCTCCCGGTTAAACGGTAATCTGAAAAAAACTTACCTGGCAATTGCAACAGGAAAAACTGAAGAAAGCGGAACAATTAACGCACCCATCTACCGACCCGACCCAAATAAAACAATTCGGGCAGTCGGCAAGGGAGATGAAGCAATAACTCATTATCAATCCATTGCCCGCTTTGATAACAAAAGCTTTTTGGAAATTAAAACCGAAACAGGCAGAACTCATCAGATAAGAGTTCATTTAGCTCATATAGGCCATGTGCTTTTGGGTGATGAAATGTATGGTGCACCCGTAACTGAAAATTTAAAAAGGGCTGCTCTGCATTGTTATGGCGTTTCTTTTATAAATCCTTTAACAAATGCTGAAATGACCTTCACAGCCCCCCTCCCCGAGGATATGAAAAAAGAATTAGAAAAAAGCGGATTTATGCTTGACAAATAATGTTTGTTTTGTTAAAATGGCTTTTGCCGCATATTAAGGGCGGGTATTCTGATACCCATAATCACTATAGTGAGCCTTGTTAGCGAGACTGAAAGAAAGCAGGTAAAAATCTATGTACGCAATCATTGAAACAGGCGGAAAGCAGTACAAGGTTGAGAATGGTGATGTAGTATTCATCGAAAAGCTCGACGTTGAAGCAGATTCCGTTGTAACCTTCGATAAGGTTATTGCTGTTGGTGCAGATGACGGTATCAAAGTCGGTGCTCCTTATGTTGACGGTGCTTCCGTTAGCGCAAAGGTTCTTAAGAACGGCAAAGGCAAGAAAATCGTTGTTGCTACCTACAAGCCCAAAAAGAATGAGAAACGCAAAATGGGTCACAGACAACCCTATACAAAAGTTGAGATTTCAGCAATCAACGCTTAATCTATGATTAAGGTTACTTTTCATTCTGAAAACAATGCGTTAACAGGGTTTGAAATTTCAGGCCATTCAGGAGCAGGTGCTCGCGGTAACGATATCGTGTGCGCGGCGGTTTCATCTGCGGCATATATGGCTGCTAATACTATTATAGAGATAATTGGTATCAGCGCTGAAGCAGATGTTAATGACGGTAAAATGAAAATATCAATCCCCCGAGAAGACGCAGAAAAAGCAAAAGACACATTGCTTGGGCTTGAGCTCCACTTAAAAGGGCTCGCTGAGCAATACCCAAATAATGTTACAATAACTACGGAGGTGTAACGAATGCTTAAAATCAATATCCAGTTATTTGCTCATAAAAAAGGTATGGGTTCTACCCGTAACGGCCGTGATTCCGAATCAAAAAGACTCGGTGCTAAAAGAGCAGACGGTCAGTTTGTTCTTGCAGGTAACATCCTCGTAAAGCAGAGAGGCACAAAGATTCACCCCGGCACAAATGTAGGCAAAGGTAAAGACGATACTCTCTTTGCTCTTGTTGACGGTAAGGTTTCTTTCGAGCGTCTCGGCAGAGATCGTAAGAAAGTCAGCGTTTATCCCGTTGAGCAATAATTACTAAAAATTGCACCCTATCCTTTCGGATAGGGTGTTTTTTTGTTTCTTGAAATAATTAAACAATACATATACATAATATAATTGTATGAAATTTTTCAATTATGTTCATAAAGAGTTAACAAAAAACTTTTAAAAAGGTGTTGACAAAATCTTACCCGTGGGGTATATTATTAACAGAGTTAGCACTCTACCAACGAGAGTGCTAACAGGTGCTAAAACATAAAAGAGGTGATTCCGTGGCGGACCTTTCCGAGCGCAAGAAAAAAATTCTTGCAATAATAATTGAACGCTATATTGCCACGGGCGAGCCTGTGGGCTCAAAAACAATATGCGCCGAAATGGGTAACGCTGTTTCTTCCGCAACTATAAGGAATGATATGGCAGATTTAGTAGATTCAGGCCTTTTAGAGCAACCCCACACCTCAGCCGGAAGAATCCCCTCTCAATCAGGCTACAGATATTATGTAGATAATTTAATGTCAGCCTATGAATTAGGTATAGAGGAGCAAGAGCGAATTAAAATTTGGCTTCAATCCTTTGCAGGCGAACCCGATAAGCTTTTGGAAAAAGCCGGTAGCATTTTAGCTGAGCTTACGGATTGCGTTGCAGTTTCCTCATCCCCCTCTGATAGCGAAGCCTTTATCAAAAGAATAGAGCTTGTACCCTTAAGCCCTCACACTGCAATGATAGTTTTGCTTGCAACCTCAGGTATTTTAAAAAGTGCAGTTGTAAGAAGCGATGCAGAAATAAATGTTGATATAGCGGAGGTTTTCTATAATATAAGCCAAAACTATTTTGTAGGTAAAAGCGTTTCTGATATTTCCGTAACCTTTATACAAACTCTTGTAGCCTCCTTAGGTGACCGTGTTTTTATAATGTCGCCTTTTCTATGCGCTATCTCTGACCTTTGCGAAGCAGTAAAAACAACCGACCTGCATTTAAAGGGCCAATCCAATATACTGAATCATTCAGAGCTTTCTGAGGACGCCTTTTTACTTATGGATTTTCTTCACAGAGGCACTCCCCTTGAAAATATGCTTAATGCCCAAAAGAAGCCCCTGAATGTTGCAATAGGAACAGAAAACTCCTACAGAGAATTAAAAAACTCTTCAACCATTTTCTCTAAATATTCTGTTGGTAATAGGGATAGCGGTTCAATCGGAATAATAGGACCTACAAGAATCGACTATGCAAGGCTTATTCCAAGCATAAGCTATTTAGCTGGCGTAATCGGAACCTTGCTTCACGAAACCTTGGATGAATAAATAATTACATTTATATATAGGAGTGAAAATATGGCAACTGATGAAACAAAGGTAACTCCCGAAGCGGAAGTAACCGAAGAAAAAGAGCAGAAGCCCAAAAAACAGAAAAAATCCGAAAAAAAAGGTGAGCTTGAAGCGCTCAGGGCAGAGGTTGAAAAATTAACAAACGACCTTGCCGCAGCAAAGGATACTCATTTAAGAGTTCTTGCTGAATATGATAACTTCCGCAAACGCTCCCAGAGAGAAAAAGAAGCAATCTACGGTGATTCAAAAGCAAACACATTAAAGCTTTTGCTTCCCGTTATTGATAATTTCGACAGGGCCGCAGAAAATAAAACCGATGATATTGAGGTTTACAGAAAGGGAATCGAAATGACCCTTACGCAGTTCCGCGAAATACTCAAAAATATAGAGGTTGAAGCCTTCGGCGAGGTTGGCGAAGAATTTGACCCTAACATCCACAATGCAGTTATGACTGTTGAAAACCCCGACCTTCCCGAAAACTCTATCGCAGCAGTTTTTGAGAAAGGCTACAGAATCGGTGATAGAATTCTCCGTTTTGCAACAGTTCAGGTAACAAACTAATTAACAATTTATATTTTTGGAGGTAATAATTATGGCAAAAACAATTGGTATCGACTTAGGTACAACTAACTCATGTGTAGCAGTAATTGAAGGCGGCGAGCCCGTAGTTATCGCAAACGTTGAAGGCAACAGAACAACTCCTTCTGTTGTAGGCTTTAGCAAAACCGGAGAAAGGCTTGTAGGCCAGGTTGCAAAACGCCAGGCAGTTCAAAATCCTGACAGAACTATCTCATCAATCAAAAGGCAGATGGGTTCAGATTTCAAAGTAAACATTGATGACAAAACATATACTCCTCAGCAAATTTCTGCAATGATTCTTGCTAAACTTAAGGCTGATGCAGAAAGCTACCTTGGCGACAAAGTAACAGAAGCAGTTATCACTGTTCCCGCATACTTCACAGACTCTCAGCGCCAGGCAACAAAGGACGCAGGTAAAATTGCCGGCCTTGAGGTTAAGAGAATTATCAACGAGCCTACCGCAGCAGCTCTTGCATACGGTATTGATAAAGAAAATGACCAAAAAGTTATGGTTTATGACCTTGGCGGTGGTACCTTCGACGTTTCAATCATCGAAATGGGTGAAGGCGTTCAAGAGGTTCTCGCAACCGCAGGTAACAACCGTCTCGGTGGTGACGACTTTGACCAAAGAATTATCGATTGGCTTGTATCAGAATTCAGAAAAGAAACAGGAACAGACCTTTCAACTGATAAAATGGCAATGCAGAGATTGAAGGAAGCTGCAGAAAAAGCAAAAATCGAGCTTTCCGGTGTTACATCCTCTGCAATCAACCTCCCCTTTATTACAATGACTGAAGCCGGCGGACCTCTTCACCTTGACACAACTCTTACAAGAGCAAAATTCAATGAACTTACAGCAGACCTTGTTGAAGCAACAATGGCTCCCGTTCGCCAGGCAATTTCCGATTCAGGTCTTAAGGTTTCTGAAATCGACAAGGTT
>JAZUOA010000127.1:0-7574 GCA_045604445.1 Acutalibacteraceae bacterium | reverse complement strand
GAGCCTTTGCCATAGGAGCAAGGCAGTTTGTTGTGCATGATGCAGCAGAGATAATCTGGTCATCAGCTGTAAGTGTATCTTCGTTTACTGAGTAAACGATTGTCTTAAGGTCGTTACCTGCGGGAGCAGAAATAACAACTTTCTTTGCGCCTGCGTTGATGTGAGCCATTGACTTCTCTTTTGAGCAGTAGAAGCCTGTGCACTCAAGAACTACGTCAACACCGATTTCGCCCCATGGGAGTTCTGCAGCGTTAGCCATAGCATAGATTTTAAGAGTTTTACCGTCAACTGTGATTGTACCTGCTTCGTCATCAGCCTCAACTGTGTGAAGACCTTCGCCGATTCTTCCGCAGTAGCCGCCCTGAGCGGTGTCATACTTAAGAAGGTTAGCAAGCATTGAGGGTTTTGTAAGGTCGTTGATAGCTACTACATCGTAACCTTCAGCGCCGAACATCTGGCGGAATGCGAGACGGCCGATACGACCGAAACCGTTAATTGCAACTTTAACTGACATTTGAATTACCTCCAAATATTTTTGTTTAGTTTATTTAACCTTGTTTATTTTACCATAAAATTGAATAAATGCAAGGACTTTGACATAATTTTAACTTAGATTTGAAAGATTTGTCACATTGTAAAAAAAAACAAGGGTTAACATTAAAAAAATAATACATTTTTTTGCATTATTTATGGGTTTTTACATATTAACAACATTAACAGGTGTACCTGCCAAGTAGTTTTTTATATTTTCTTCAAGTATTCCCATAAGTCTCAGTCGTGTTTCATATGCTGCCCAGGCAATATGTGGTGTTATGAAACAATTAGGTGCATTTAAAAGAGGGTTATCGTTTTTTGGGGGTTCTGTTGAAAGAACATCCGTGCAGTAGCAGGTGAGTCTGCCGTTTTTTAATGCATCTGAAATATCATTTTCGTTTGCAACTGCACCGCGGGCTGTGTTAATAATGCATGCACCTTGTTTGGTTTTTTCAATGAATTCCTTATCTATAAGAGAGTTGGTTTCAGGAGTAAGGGGGCAATGAACGGTGATGAAATCAGAGTTCTTTAAAACAGTATCAAAATCGGTAAATTCAACATTGTATATACCATCTTTTTTACCTGATGGTGTATAGCAGATAACCTTCATGTTGAAGGCGCAGGCTAATTCGCTGACTCTTTTACCTATTTTACCAAACCCTATAATTCCCAATACCTTACCATCAAGCTCGTATATAGGCGTATTCCAGTAACAAAAATCTTTACAAGAACTCCAGTCGCCTTTTTTTACCGATTCTGTATATTCTGCTACTCTGTTAGTATGCTCTAAAATGTAAGAAAAAACCATTTGAGCAACTGCGTTGGTTGAATATGCAGGAATATTGGAGAGGGGGATATTCCTTTCCTTGAGAGCATTGCAATTTATTTGGTTGTAGCCTGTTGCAAGAGTTGAAACAAATTTAAGCTTGGGAAGCCGGGCAATTATTTCTTCTGTAAGTGCAACCTTATTAACTATAAGAATGTCAGCATCCTTTGAGCGTTCTATAACTAAATTCTCAGGCGTTCTGTCATAAACTGTTAAATCAACAAGTTTTTCAATGGCTTGCCAGGAAAGGTCACCGGGGTTTTCCGTGTAGCCGTCAAGGATTACGGCTTTAAGTTTATTGTTCATTTAAATCACCGATGTTATTATACACATAAAAATCATTTCTTTCAATGATTTTTGTTATTTACTTGACCTCGATGGAATATTGTTATAAAATGTGATAAGATAATTATGATAAAATAAGAACGGAGGATGGTTTTGTCTTCTGTAAAAAAACGTGAAAATGATAAGCTTCTGCAGTTTTTCAGCATAGTTTGTTTTGTTCTTGCAGCAGTCTTATCGGTAGTGCTTATTTCATTGTCTTTTGATTTTGTTCAACGCCAATTGGCAGGCATAAACGCTTGGTTTTTGAGGGTAGAGCTTTTTATTGCTCGGTTCGATAAGCTGGCAGCAGTTTGTGTGATTTTATTATTATTTCTTTTGAAAACCTTAATTCCTGTAATACCATTTTCGGTTCTTTTTATCGGTAGCGGTCTTGTGCTTTCGGTGCCTGTAGCGGCAAGCGTTAATTTATTAGGCTTTGCAATGCTTGTTAGCCTCAAGTTTCTTTGGGGAAGGCGCTTTGGTGGCGGAGGAGCATACAAATTGGTTCTGCGCTCTAAAAGAATCACAAAGTTTTTGGATTTTAAAGGTGATGGAAATAAATGGATGCTTGTATTTTTTAGGTTTATACCATTTATTCCTGTAGGGACTGTCAGTACCGCCTATGGAGGAACGGATATATCCTTTTGGATTTATGTTTTTTTATCTGTTTTAGGATTTTTACCAAGGCTTATTTCTTGGAGTGTTCTCGGTTGCAACATTACGGATCCGTTTACAGCCGGTTTTATTGTGCCGATAATAGTTTTGTTAATTTTAAGCGGGTTTTCGCTTATTCTGTTAAATTTGATACTTAACCGAAAGGAAGTTAATAATGAAAAAGAATGATATTTTAACGGATTCTTTTAAAAAAAGGCTTGTTAGTGTATATGGTGATGAAGCCGACCTTCAAGCAAAAAGATTTTTAAGCCTGGCAGAATCCTTTGAGGCTGATTTTTGCAATGATGCGGATATCCGTTTTTTCTCTGCCCCGGGTAGAACCGAGGTTGGCGGAAATCATACCGACCATAATAACGGAAAGGTGCTCGCTGCAGCAATCAACCTTGATGCTGTTGCAGCTGTTGCTCCTCGCGATGATGGGATAATTTGTGTTCATTCCGAAGGTTATCCTGAAATTAGCGTAGACAGCAAGGATTTAGAAATAAAGGATGAGGAAGCAGGTAAATCCAATGCCCTTATTCGCGGTATTTGCGCAAGATTTGGTCAATTGGGTTATAAATACGGTGGTTTTAATGCTTCAATTACCTCTCGCGTGCTTTCCGGCTCTGGTCTTTCATCTTCAGCCGCTTATGAGGTTCTTATAGGCACAATCCTTAACTACATATATAATAACGGTGAAATCAGCGCAGTCGAGATTGCTCAAATTTCCCAGTACGCTGAAAATGTATATTTTAAAAAGCCATGCGGGCTTATGGACCAGACTGCGTGCTCTGTAGGCGGATTTGTTCAAATTGATTTTGAGGATACATCTTCTCCGGTTATAAATAAAGTTGATTTCGATATGGCAAAATATGGCTATAATCTTTGTATTGTTGACACAGGCGGAAATCATGCAGACCTTACAGGCGACTATGCAGCAATAAGAACAGAAATGAATTCCGTTGCTGAGTTTTTCGGTAAATCTGTGCTTCGTCAGGTTGATGAGAAAAATGTGATTGCAAGGATGGGTGAAATCCGTAAGGTAACAGGCGACAGGGCGGTTGAAAGGGCAATCCATTTTTACAATGAAAATAAGCGTGTTGAACGCCTTGCTAATGCTCTTGCTAATGGTGATTTTGATACCTTTAAAGCAACAATTACAGAAAGTGGTAAATCATCATACATGTATAACCAAAACTGTTTTACTCTTTCAAATCCTGCGGAGCAACCTGTGGCACTTGCTCTTTGCCTTATGGAAGAGCTTCTTAAGGGTAAGGGTGCATACCGTGTTCATGGTGGTGGTTTTGCCGGAACTGTTCAGGCGTTTGTTCCGGTTGAGTTAACTGAATCCTTTGTTAGTTCGATGAGCTCAGTTTTTGGTGAGAATTCTTGTTATATTCTTAACATCAGAAACCACGGCGGATGCGAGATATGATTAAAAAGGTAACTGATTTTAACTGTTTAAGCGGCGTTTCTTCGCCGCTTTTACCGCTTTTTTATTCATCGTTTACTTTTCCTAAAAGCGAGCAAGAAGGTGTGTTTGTTCAAACAGATTCAGCAGGTAATATTACTGCTTTTTTAAGTGTTGAGAATAAAGCCGCTTTTTTAATTAGGGTTGGTGAACCGGATGAATCGGAGCTTTTATCATTTATGGGTTTTTGCAGATTAAAAACAATTACATCAGATAGTTCCTTGAATTCAATTTGTAAAAACATAAATGAGTATACGTTGATGAAATTTAACGGGAGAGCCTGCGAGAATTGCAATTGCGGTGCTTTAACCGAAAATTCAACTGTTGCTGATTATAAAAATCTTTATGATTTGCTTTTCCGAAGTTATGGAGATTTTGATAATTGGTATTGCAATTTTTCGAAAAAAATCAATAATAACAGCGGATATGGTGCCTGTTACTTAGTTAATGCAAGAGCTGTTTCTGCAGTTGCGGTGCCTTATGTTTTTAGAGATTATGCAGTTATAGGCGGAGTGTATACCCTGCCGAACGAAAGAAAAAAAGGTTATTCAACAAGGTGCATTGAAGGCGTAATTTCAATTCTTTTTTCAAAATCGGTTACTGAAATATTTCTTTGGTGTGAAAGTCATAACATATTGTTTTATAACAAAGTGGGCTTTGAAGCCCAAGGTAAAATCTATGTTGGAGAGTGTAAATAAATGGGATTTTTTCAAATATCAGAGCAATTAAATAGTGTTTCGCAAGAGGCTTTAGCTGCCTGTGAGGAAAAGTTTAAAGAGATTGATAGAATAACAGAATTTAATCAGCAATTGGTTTTAAAGGCATTTATAGATAATGGTGTAAGTGAATCCCATTTTGCAGGGTCACCCGGCTACGGCTACGGAGATAGAGGCAGAGATTTGCTTGATGAGGTTGCTGCTCAGGTTTTTGATGCAGAATCAGCAATTATCAGTCATAACTTTGTGAGCGGTACTCATACCTTAGGGGTAATGCTGTTTGGTGTTTTGCGCCCGGGGGATAAAGTGCTCGTAGCAACGGGTATTCCGTATGATACCATTCATTCAGTTATGGGCTTGAATGATAAAGGGAAGGGCCAAGGTTCTCTTGCAGACTACGGTATTCAGTTCGATATATTAGATTTAAAAGCAGACGGAACAGTTAATCTTGTTGAACTCGAAAATAAGCTTAAAAATGATAACTATAAGGCTGTTTATATTCAAAGGTCGAGAGGGTATACGTTAAGACCGTCATTAACGATACCAAAAATTAAAGAGATTACTTCAATTGTTAAGAAAAACAGCAATGCTGTGACGATTCTTGATAATTGCTATGGTGAGTTTACAGAGCTCGAAACATTGGGTAACGCTGATGTGGATATTTTTGCGGGCTCTCTTATAAAAAATGCAGGTGGCGGCATTGCGAAATGCGGTGGATATATCGCAGGTAAAAAGGAGCTTGTTGAGCTTTGCTCCTATAGATTTACAACCCCGGGAATAGGTAGAGAGGTTGGCGCAACTCTCGGTAACACAAGGGATATTTTTATGGGCCTTTTCAATGCTCCCCATGTAACAGGAGAGGCGCTTAAAACGGCTGTGTTTACTGCTGCCCTTTTTGAAAAAATGGGTTATGAGGTTTCGCCCAAGGCTACTGATGAAAGAGCCGATATTATTCAGAGCATTTGTCTTGAAACAAGGGAAAGGTTAATAGCTTTTTGTCAGGGTCTTCAAAGTGGTTCTGTTATTGATAGCTATGTTGTTCCGGAGCCTTCACCCATGCCCGGTTATGATTCCGAGGTTATTATGGCAGCGGGTGCCTTTACTAATGGTTCTTCTATAGAGCTTTCAGCAGATGCACCTTTGAGAGAACCCTTTGCAGTTTGGATGCAAGGCGGACTTAATTTCCATAGCGCAAAAATCGGTGTGTTGTTAGGTGCTCAAAAGGTTCTTGATTGTTGATTACTGCGCTCGTTAATATATATTTGTTCTGCAATTTCTTTGAAAACGGGCGCTCCGTCAGTTCCACCGGAGCTTCCGTTTTCTTTTAATATGCAAATAACATATTTAGGATTTTCATAAGGGAAAAAACCTACAAACCAACAGTATTTGATTTCATTTCCGTTTTCATCAAATTGGCCGCTTTGTGCGGTTGCAGTTTTCGTAGCAGAGTTGAAAAGTGAAGAAAATGCCTCTATTCCTGTTCCTTTTAACGTTGTTTGAAGCAACGCGTTATTTATTATTTGGCAAGTGGTTTCATTCAAAACTCTTTGACCATTTTGATTTTGGGCATTTTCAATTTGGAAAGCTCCTGCAGAATTTACTTTTCCTTTATATAAAAAAGGCTCGTTGTAAATTCCGCCGTTTGCAAACGTTGCAAAACAAGCGGCAATTTGCAGAGGCGTTGCAGTAAGGTAACCCTGACCGAATCCAAGGTTTCCTGTTGCGGCATCGCTGTTTAAGCTTTTTAAATCAGGGAGAGTTCCTTTATCTGTAAGATACCCGTTTCCTAAATCTACTGATTTACCAAAGCCCAGATTAGAAGCGGTTTGCAATAAAGCATCTGCCCCTACCTTTGTGCTTAGCTCAATAAAATACGGGTTACAAGAAAGGGAAATAGCATCGTTAAAATTTATTTTTCCGTGACCATCTTTTTTGTTGCAGTTGAAAATATTATTACTTTTTTCTATTGAGCCTGTGCAATTAAAATTAAATAAGGGAATGTTACCTTCCATTGCCGCAACAGCGGTAACGGGTTTAAAAACTGACCCAACCGGAAAAGCGGTAAAAGCTCTGTTTATAAACGGTGAATCCTTACTGTTTAAATGCTCAGCAATATTTTCTCTATCGAAAATAGGTGCTGAAGCAGACGCGAGGATTGCTGAAGTTTTTACATCAAGCACAATTGCTGCACCTTTACTAATGTTGCCGTTTTCGATAGCTTTTTCGGTGATATTCTGTATTTCTTTATCAAGGGTTAAAACTATTCCGCTTTTTTCGTAGTAATTATTATCTCTTATTTCTATTATGAAGTCGGTAAGCATTTTTTCTGTTGCTGAGGCGTTATATGCAACGCTTAGCGTACCCGAAAAAGCTTTTAATTCATTATCAAAGTATTTTTCAACACCGCAAACACCGTTTGCATCAATATCTGTGTAGCCTAAAATGTGCAAAGCAGTTGGGTCGGAGTATCTTTCGTAAACATCAAAAATTTTGTATAAATCCGAGTCAGGCAATTCCTCATTTTCTTCTAAAGAAATAGTAGTGAAATAACCATTTCCCAAAGTTTTTTCTGCAAAATCTTTACCTCGCAGCAAGGCTAAATAGTTAAAGGATTCGTAGGAGGGGATAATGCAGGCGATTCGGTCTGTTTTACTATTTGTTAATGGTATTAAGTTTCTGTCATAAATAAAACCGCGCTTTTCGGCAATTGTGCGAACTCTTAATGATTTTTCTGAGGAAGCATATTGCGGATTTATTGCTATACTAAAAAGCCTTGTGCTTATTCCTGAAAATGCAATTGCAAATATAATAGCTACAGATATTATTCTTTTTTTCAAACTAATCACCCTGTTTGCGTGTTTATATATAGTATTTTATGCTCTATGTAGTTGTTGACAGATGAGGCTTGTTTAATTTATAATAAACGTAATTTTTAAAGTGGAGTGTTTATGGATAGTAGATTTTCAAGAGCTGAAAGAATTTTAGGTGCCGAAGCATTAAGAAAGCTTAGTTCGTCATCGGTTATTGTTTTTGGAATAGGCGGTGTTGG
>JAZUOA010000126.1:0-6894 GCA_045604445.1 Acutalibacteraceae bacterium | reverse complement strand
ACCTGACCATCTTTAACAACGTAGTCAACGTCTCTTGCCATTGTACCGTGAGCTTTAAGAGCCTGATTTATATGATGCTGAAGAGTAAGGTTTTCAGCATCCATAAGGTTTTCTATATTAAATGCGGCTTCTGCCTTTGCAATACCCGATTTTGTAAGGGTTGCAGTTTTGGCCTTTTCATCAACAAGGTAATCGCCACCCTCTTCGGCAACAATATCCTCGGCGTCAATTTTAGTATCAAGCTCTTTAACCTTAACCATTTTGAGCCTTCTTACGAAATCGTTTGTAAGGCGGTAAAGGTCGGTGGATGCTTCGCCGATGCCTGAAATGATAAGGGGAGTTCTTGCTTCATCAATAAGGATTGAGTCAACCTCGTCAACAATAGCAAAATTATGACCACGTTGAACGCGTTGAGAAGCGTACATAACCATATTATCACGAAGATAATCAAAGCCCATTTCGTTGTTTGTGCCGAAAGTGATATCGGCATCATAGGCTTCTTTTCTCTCTTCGTTGGTTTTTTCATGGATGATAAGGCCAACGGTAAGGCCCATAAAGCGATAAATTTTTCCCATCCATTCGGAGTCACGCTTTGCAAGGTAATCGTTAACCGTAACGATATGAACACCTTTGCCTGAAAGAGCGTTAAGGTATGCAGGCAAGGTAGCAACAAGAGTTTTACCTTCACCTGTTTTCATTTCGGCAATTCTTCCTTGGTGGAGAATTATACCGCCAAGGATTTGAACGGGATAATGCTTCATCCCTAAAACACGCCAAGCAGCTTCGCGGCAGGCGGCAAATGCCTCGGGTAAAATATCGTCAAGAGTTTCACCGTTGGCTAAACGGTTTTTAAATTCAGGGGTTTTAGCCTGCAATTCCTCATCAGAAAAAGCAGAATATTGGCTTTCAAGGGAAAGAACCTTATCCTTTAGGCCGCTTATTCGTTTAATTTCCTTTGAGGAATAATCCCCGAAAAGTCTTTTTAATAAAGACATTCTTTATCTATCCTTTCATATTGGAAATAAATACAAATATACAAAATACATTGTACCACACATAAATATGTATTGCAAATAAAATATGATATTTAATTTTTTATTTACATTTCACCGCAAAATTGTTACCATAAATTTAAAAAATATTGTAACAAAACGAAAATTTTGGAAGTCTTAATATATGAGAGCAGATGAGAATTCTCAAATTCAAAGAGGTGAACTTTATGAATGATGAAAACACCTTGTTAATCGAAAAAACAAAGCAAGGGGACCCCGGTGCTTTTTCAAAGCTTTATAGCATTTATGCTATGGATTTATACCGCTTTGCCGTTTATATGACCGGTTCTTCCGAGGATGCAGAGGATGCTGTTCAGGAGGCAGTTTTTTCTGCTTGGCAAAGTATACATAATTTAAAGGATAACAAAGCATTTAAACCTTGGATTTTTAAAATTTTAAGCAATAAATGCAAAACAATTCTGATGAAGCGCAATAAATTACCCGATACGCTTCCTGTTGAGGATTATGATTTTCTTGTTGAAAACGAGGGGGATGAATCCTTGATAAGCAATGCGGAGCTAAAAGAAGCGTTATCTAATTTAACTCCGCCGGATGCCCAGATTATTTTGCTCTCGATAATCGGTGGCTTTAAAAGCTATGAGCTTGCAAGCATTTTTAATATGACACCGGGTGCGGTTCGGGTAAGGCAAAAACGCGCCCTTGAAAAACTAAGAGAATTTTTATGAAAGGAGAATTGAAATGAACGAGAAAAATAATTTTGAATTCCTTTCTCAAGAAGAATTAAAAAATCTTGACAACAACTTAAAATCCATTGAAAAAATTGAATTACCCGAAAGCCTTTCACCTGAAAATATTGAACAAAAGCTGAAGGAAATTCCGCAGCACAATATAATTGCTCTTAATGATAAACCGAAAAAGAAAAGCAGAAAGAAAATTGTTTTTCGCAGTATTGCGGCAGCGGCAGCAGTTATTGTTGCTGTAACCTCGGTTGCGATTATAAAGCCCTGGGAGGATGCACAACCGCCGGTTGCTCCGATAGATAGTGTTATTGGTAAGGAGCCTCAAAAGACTGAGGATTATACCGAGATAGAAACCCTTTTCGCAAAATATGCAAAAAACTATAAAAATAAGTATGTGCTACATTATGGTATATTGGATAATAAAGGCTCTATGGAGATAATTGATGATGAAGCCTTGCAGGAGAATGCAACAGCTAACTCATCAACGGGCTCGGCATCTAATGTGAACAAAGCACCTTCTGCAACTAACCATGCAGCAGAATCGCTGCAAAGCGATGATAGCAGCCACGGTGAAACAAACGAACAGGTGGCAGGTGTAAGCGAAGCAGACATTATTAAAAATGACGGTAAATATCTTTATGTTGTAAACCCTGATAATGCAGATTGGGAAAAATATTACACGGAATTTGAAAAGATAGCATTTGATGATAACCTTGTTACAGGAACAACAGCTAAAGCGCAAACCACACCGTCTTACAAGCCCTTTGAAAAAACAAACAAAGAAACAGAAAAAGACGAGAAAAGTGAGATAAAGGCTAAAGAACGCCCGATACTTGATTATTCCTGCTCGGTTTCAATTATTGAGCCTGAGGAAAACGGCAGGCTTTCCGAAAAAGCTGTTTTAACAATCCAAAAGCCTGCGGATAAAGACCTTTATTATATGAGGATTCAGGAAATATATGTTAAGGGCGCAAGGCTTATTGCAATTTTAAATTGTAACAAATACGTTGATGAAAGCACAGCTGTTTATAATGGTTCAACTGAGGTTTCTTGCTATTCATCGGCTTATTACGGAAAATACAACCCCGTTACAATGGCGGTTTCCTATGATTTAAGCGACCTTAAAAATATTAAAGAGGAATGGCGCATTTATCAGGAGGGGGGCTATATCTCTTCTCGCCTTATAAATGATGAATTGGTATTGCTATCGAATTATTACGTTGATATTTCAAAAGACGAGGAAGCTGTTAAGAAGAATTGTGTTCCCGAAATTGCCGTTGATAGCGAAAGCTTTGATAGAATTTCAAAGAACGATATTTGCATAATGGATGAAGTGCGCGATTCTCGTTACCTTGTAGCATCGGTTATGAATGTAAACGAAAAGGAAAGCCTTCAAACCCAAGCTGTTTTAGGGGGAGGAGAAAATGTTTATTGCACAACCGAAACGCTTTATATTACAAGCACCGATTATGGCGGAACAAATTCCGTTAAAGAAATTTTTGGTGTGGAAAGCAACGAAAAAACCCAAATTTATAAATTTGATATAAGAGATTATCAAATAAAATATCTCAAAAACGCATCTGTAAGCGGAAGTGCGTTGAATCAGTTCAGTATTGATGAATATAACGGTTATCTCAGAATAGCCACCACCTTGGGCAGTTGGGGAGAAAACCTTGTAAACCAGGTTTATATTCTTGATGAAAACCTTGAAACAAAGGGCCTTTTAAAGGATATTGCAAAGGGCGAAATGATAAAATCCGTAAGGTTTGCGGGTGAAACGGCTTATGTTGTAACCTTTGTGCAAACGGATCCGTTGTTTGTTATTGACCTTTCAAAGCCCGAAGACCCCCAAATTTTGGGTGAAGTTAAAATACCGGGTTATTCTGCATATCTGCACCCTGTCGGCAATGGTCTTGTGATGGGCGTTGGGCTTGATGGAACCGAAACAGGCACAAATGGCGGATTAAAGGTTTCGCTTTTTGATGTAAGTGACCCTCAAAAGCCTGCGGAATGCGGTAAATTTACAATATCGGTAAATAATACAAGGGCTATTTGGGAATACATTGATTCTGATGCATATTTCGACCACAAGGCTCTTTGTTGGGATTCGCAAAACAAAATTATGTATATCCCTTATATGAAAAGCAAAGAGGTTTTAGTGAATATTGATACTTATGAGTATAATATAAGCGAAGAAACGGGAATAATCTCTTTGAAGGTTGATGAAGAAAATAAAGAATTAAAATATATTGGCACCTATAAGGCTTCAACTAAGGAATCTGACGGAAGCTCATCGGAATTTACAAGGGCAACCTATATTGATGATATTCTTTTCGCTTTCTCCGGGCATAATGGTATCCTATATTCTTTTAATAAATCATCAACAGAAAGAATTGATGTTATAAAATCGGGAAACTAACAAAAGTAAAATGAGGCCGTTTAACTATTGATTTTTTAAGTACGGAGGGGGTATAATATTAAAAGTTTTGAAAGCGAGGCGTACCCCCTTTATGATAATAGATTTTCATACCCATGCATTTCCTGAAAAAATTGCCGAAAGGGCAATAGAAAAGCTCAGCTTTACATCGGGCGGTCTTATTCCTCAAACAAACGGAACGATTGATGGGCTTAAGGCTTTAATGAAAAAGGATGGTGTAGATAAAAGCGTTGCTCTTGCTATTGCAACCAATGCAAGCCAGCAAAAAACGGTTAATGATTACATTTTTTCTCAAAAAAGCGATGAAATAATACCCTTTGGTTCTGTTTTCCCCTATGCAGAGGATGCGTTGGAAGAGCTTGAGCGTATTAAGGAGATGGGAATGAAGGGCGTTAAGCTCCATCCTGAATATCAACAATTTTTTGTTGATGATGAGTTTATGAAACCAATTTACAGAAAAATTTCTGAATTAGGTCTTGTTGTTGTTTTTCATGCAGGTGAGGATTTCGGGTATCCTGCCCCGTACCATGCCACACCCGAAAGGCTCAGGAGGGCGGCAGGTTGGATAGATTCACCTATGGTTTGCGCCCATTGGGGCTCTGCCGGTATGGGTGAGGATGTTTTAAAATACCTTTGTGATATTCCTGTTTATTTTGATACAGCATTTGGTTACGGCTCAATGCCAAAGGACAGAGCAAAGCGGATACTTGATAAAAAAGGGACTGATAAAATTCTTTTTGGGTCGGATTGCCCGTGGCATTCACCTTCGTGGGATATTAAAATGATAAAAACTCTTGAATTAACTCCTGAAGAAGAAAATAAAATATTCTGGGAAAACGCGAAAAAACTTTTAGATTATTAAGAGATTATTAAATAAAATCGGTGTTTATTGACTTTAATGGGGTTTAATGATACAATTTTCTCATAAAAGAGAAAGGGTGGTTTTATGGACCAGAAAAAGCTTTATAAAGTTGAAGAAGGAAAGAAAATCGCAGGCGTTTGCGGTGGTTTAGCCCGGTATTTTAATATAGATGTAACGTTGATTCGTCTTGCGTGGGCGCTTTTCTGCCTTGCAGGAGGCAGCGGCCTTCTCATCTATTTTGTTGCGGCAATTGTTATGCCGAATGAAGAGGATGTTCTTCCTCCTCAAATCTGATTTTTAAAAAGCTTCGGCATTGCATCATTTGGATGCAATGCCGATTTTTTGTCAGAAAATACCGCCGTTGTATTTCATTTGTATTTTGAAAATCATAATAAAAACTACCGCTGAGCCACCGATTAAAATAACCGAGCTTAAAACGGAAATAATGTGAATGCTTTCGAAAAGCATCATCACTGAGCTAGTAAAAAACGGAATTCCTAAAGACATTGTAGCTCTACCTATTGCCTTGCAATAGCCCTCTCGGTCGGTAACGTTTCTGTAGTGGTAAGAGTGAAGAAGGGTTATGTGACCTTTTGAAATAAGAGCACCGCTTATTTGCATAAAGGCACTCACAAGGATCATTATTAAAGAATCTCTGACGCTTTCTCCCGAAGCATATAGCTTTAATTGTTCAATTAGTTCATTCCCTGTTAAAAAAAGAACGGGGAAGAAAATTAGAATGAACATAAAAATGCAAATCATAATCTGAACAATGCAGTTTTTTTTAGTTTTTTCTTTTTCAGCAATGGCATTGATTAAATTAGTATCAGCAAATTCCGGGATTTTTTCTTCGGGAATAGGTCCACCGGCAATAAGCTCGTTAACGGAAACATCGAAGAAAGAGCTTAAAGCAATAAGAGAGCTGATGTCAGGATAGCCCTTGCCCGTTTCCCAACGGGAAACCGCTTTATCGGAAACATTTATTGCCTGAGCAAGTTGCTTTTGAGTAAGATTTTTTTCTTTTCTTAAGGTTTGAATAAAAACACCGCATTCTTTAGCCGTCATAAAATCACCTGATGAAATTTTATTACTTAAATAGTAACAAAACTTGGTTAATCGGTCAACCTACGAATCGTAGAATCAAAGGTTTTTGCTTTTCATCTATTTTTTTATATATCGCTGATTTCGGCTGTTAGGTTTGTCGGGCAGAGTCATAATAACAAAACCGTCACTGATTGCAGGATTAAGATAATTTTTCCTCAAGGTTTCTTTTGATTTTAATCCCAACAAAGAAAGAATGTCATTCGCTGTATATGGTGTATCAAACTCCATTACATTAAGGAGCTTTGTAACATATTCGGAAATGTTGCTTCCCGGTGAAGTGATAGAACTGCCTACCTCATCAAGAATTGCATTTATCTGTTCTAATATGAATTCAATAAATGCTGTACTTGTTCCGTCTATATGGCATTTTGAAATTGCATCATAATAACCGCTTTGGAATTTTTCTATCTGGCTTTCTATAGGAATAAATTCAAAAATCGGTTGCCATTTTGTAAGAATTGCAGAATGCCAAAACCTTGCCATTCTTCCGTTACCATCTGTAAAGGGGTGGATAAAAACGAATTCATAGTGAAAGACTGCAGCAAGAATTAAAGGATGAACTGTATCTTTATTTTTTCTCATCCAACTGAATAAGCCTTCCATTTGTTCAGGAACAAATTTTGCAGGTGGCGCCATAAATATACATTTATCACCGGCAAAAACACCTTCTTCACCAAGGCGGAAGTCACCACTCATATCCACAAGATATTTTGTCATAATCCCGTGAAGGCGTTTCAA
>JAZUOA010000125.1:0-4805 GCA_045604445.1 Acutalibacteraceae bacterium | reverse complement strand
ACTTAAAGACTATATAAAATTTATAATATCACGCCATTAAATTTATTTTCTTTATAATTTAAAAGTTATTGACCCCGATGAAATATTTAATTTCATCGGGGTCAAGCTTTTATTTAATTACAATGCTTTTTGCAATTTCTTGGGCTTCTTCTTTAGAAAATCCGCAAATATAAGCCATTGTTTCTTTTTGAGTGTTATTATACGGCTGGTAATATAATACATAGACATCAAAATCTTCTCTTATATTTATAGTACCCCACATAACATTGTTTTTACTTTCGCCAACTATAAATTTATCTGCAACCGGCAAAGCAAATTGGTGAAGGTAATAATATGCGCAGGCTTTACTGTATTTATTAAAGTTTAAGAATAATGCAGTTTCAGGAGGTTCCATTGTAATAAGCTCTTTAACTAATTTTAAATCATACATAGGAGAAAGTTCTGTTTGATAATCTAATTCTTTTACACCGTTTTTAAGAACGAAAGCAGGGTAATACCATGAATCCATTGAATCGTTAATCTGTTTGCAATAGTCATCAAAGCTTGTATCAGAATAGAAATTTTCTCCGGTTCTGGTATCGTTAAAGAGTATGAATTTTTTTTCATCCCAACGAAGAACAAAACCATCTATAGTTTCAGTTTCTTTATATTTTCCATGTTTATTGTCAATATAGCATTTTACCAGCTTGTTTTCATAATTGGATTTCTTTGAAATCTCAATTTCCCAGGTTTCATATTCGCTGACTGCCTTGAGACCGGAATTGCAAAAATAATCTTTTTCAAGGTTTAAAGGGTATTGGAAAAATATAAAAACACCGGAGAGCATAGCAATGCAGAGTGTTATGCAAATTGTTTTTATGGCAACCTTTTTCTTACCATTTTTGATTTTTTTATTGGCGTTTTTAACTGCTTTATCAATATCTTTATCAAATTCGGTCTTTATATCTGTGTTGTTTTGTAGCTTTAAAAGCTCTGCCTCGCAGATAGGGCAATTCTTTAAATGCTCTTCTATAGCATCAATAGAATCGGAGCTACAAACATTGTCAATGTAAAGTGGAAGTAAATCCCTTATGATTTCGCAACTGAGCTTACTCATATTCTTTCATCCTTTCTATAATTTTTTGCTTTGCTCGGTAATATGTAACCCTTGCCCAACTTTCAGATTTTTCAAAAACCTCTGCAATTACCTGATAGGAGAAATCCCCAAGAGTTTTCATATAAAAAACCTCTTTATAAGGCGATTCCAAATCCCTTGACGCAGATAAAATATTTTTCACATTATCTTTCTTTACAAGGTTTTTTTTGATGTTATCATCTGAAACAAGGCTTAGAAAATTATCTATATTTTCTGCTTGCTTCGGGCGCTTAAGGTTTAAAAATGTGTTTTTTGCAATCTGGCAGAGCCAGGTTTCTACCTTGCATTTGTGGTTGAATTTTTCATAGGATTTAATAGCCTTGAAAAATGTTTCCTGGGTGATATCCTCTGCAAGAGCTTCATCAAAGCAAAGGGTAAATGCGTAGCCTTTAATGAATTTATAGTATTTTTGATAAATTATCCCTATTTCATCCAAGCAATTCACACCCTTTCACAACCTGTTATTTTTGACCGGTCACTAATATGACACACCATTTTCCTTTTTGTTACAAAATTTTTATGATTTTGCACGATTAACTTGTTTTAGCTTGCTCGACGTACCCTTGTACGCCATCGCCATTAAAACGGCGTTCTTCGCACAAACTAATAAAATTTTCATATTGCTATTCTAACATAAGTTTATAAATAATAATATTTGTTTTAGAAAAAAGAAAACAGATACTCTACGCCAATCGTAAAGTATCTGTTGCTTTTATGAAAAATCACTCGTTTTTATCTTATCTGTTAAGAATAAGCTTTGTGAGCTCAACGGGTTCAACGATAGTATCGCCCTTGTAAACCCTCATATTACCTGAAGCGATTTCATCAATAAGGATAACTTCATCGTTGTTATAGCCAAATTCAAACTTAATATCCCAAAGGTCAAGACCTATTGTTTTAAGGTCATCTGCAATAATCTTTGTAATTTTAAGAGTCTGCTCCTTCATGCTTTCAAACATTGCGGGACTCATAACACCGAGTGCTGCAAGACCTTCGCCAGTAACAAGGGGGTCACCCTTAGCATCGTTTTTGAAAGTGCATTCTACATAGCCACCTTCAAGAACTGTGCCGTCCTCAATATATTCACCGTAACGGCGGATGAAGCTACCTGTTGCAACAAGTCTGCAAATAACTTCAAGACCGTGACCGAAAACCTTACCGGGAAGAACTTCCATAGTAGCATTTTCAACATCTGCGCTAACATAGTGAGTTTTGATACCTGCTTCTTTGAGCATATCAAAGTAGTAGATAGATGTTTTAAGGTTTTCTTTACCGATACCTTCGATTGTAAGACCAACGCTGTTTTCACCGGGATCAAAAACGCCGTCTTTACCTGTGCAATCATCTTTGAACTTAAGCATTACATTGCCGTTTTCAAGCTCATAGACGTCCTTGGTTTTGCCTTCGTAGATCTTTTTCATTTTAAATCTCTCCTTTACCGCTGTAGCAGTTGCATCAAATTTTTACATATAGAATTTTAAAACTGTTTAAAGCGATTGTCAAGTAAGATACTGCATTTTTTTGAGCCATATTAAATGTTCTAAAAATTTGTTATAAATCAGGGGTTTTATAAAATGATTTTTGTTTAATTTTTTACTGGGCTACATACCCTTGCACATAAAATTCTGCCATTTAGAGTCTTGTGAGAGTTCACCACCGTCTTGAAAAATTTTCTTTGCATTTTGGTCATTTTTCAGGTATGCATCAAACCATTTGATTGAATAATATGAATAGCTTTTAACATCTGAGCAACAAGTAGTGTGTGTGCCGCCTATATATGAAGCATACACAGCTTGGGATGTGCAGGCATTGTAAGCCGGCTTAACCCATTTATCGCTTCCTACTATCCAATCATTAGTTCCCGTAAGGAATAAAGAGGGGAGATTGTTTTTTTGCGCTTCTTCGATATAGTTGCTTCCGGCAACTGAAAGAACACAACTTACTCTTGAATCCATAGAGGCTACATTAACTGCGCATCTGCCACCTTGGGAATGACCGGAAGCTGCAATTTTATTTATGTTTATTTTTTTATACAGAACGCTGTTGGGGTTGCTGTTTTCGCTTATTATGAAATCAATTGATGCCATTTGAGCGGTGCCGTCTGCAGCCATTGAAACGGTGTTTGCAACAACAATATAGCCGCCTTCGGCAATGGCTTGCAAAAGCTTTTCATAAAATGTGTAAGAAACTCCGGTACCGTTTGCCCATGCAATAATCGGATATGTACCTTTACCGCTAAGAGCTTCTTGCGGATAGAAAACAGCTTGCTCTGTTCCATTATAATCGGCAGTGTATTTACCGCCGGTTGATGTGTCTGCGCTGTGCGGAGCTTGGTCGGCAGGGGATTGGGTCGGGATATCAGTTATGGGTATCTGAATGACTTCGGTGGCAGGATTGTTATTCTGAGTCTGAGTGGGTGGCTGAGTAACCGGAGCTATCGTTTGGGAAATAGCTTCAGTAGTTGTTTCACCAATGGTTTCCTGAGGATAATACTGAGCAGTTTCTTGGGGATAGGTATCGTTATAAGCATTAACTTGAGTTGTGCTTTCGGTAGTTGTATCAGTTTCTTCTTTACCGCAACCAGCAACTAAAAAAATAAGTGTTAAAACGAGAATGATTGCGAAAATTCTTTTTGAAAAATTCATAATAAAACTCCTTATTTGTCCTTGTGTTGAGTATATCATAGTTTAAGCTGTTCATCAATTGAAAAAGTGAACAAATTATTTATCTTGCTTTTGGAATTAAAGCAGTATATACTTGTTATATAGAAAAAAGAGGTGTTGATATGATACATAAAAGAATAGAATTAAAAGAGTATTATGAGTTACTGGGGGAGAATGGCAAAAACCCTACGCTTGATTTATATTTGCCTTATAATATGGTTGAAATGAGAAGGGAAAAACAAAAAAGACCCTGTATGCTTATTTGCCCCGGTGGAGGCTATGGCATGTGTTCCGAAAGGGAATCAGAGGTTGTTGCTGTTCATTTTCTTCCCGAGGGCTTTAATGTTTTCGTTTTAACCTACTCCGTTGCTCCAAATCGTTTTCCGTCACAAATCCGAGAGGTTGCAGCGGCGCTGGAGCTTATATATAAAAATGCAGAAGAATGGAATTGCGATACTGAAAAAATTGCAATTATGGGCTTTTCTGCAGGGGGGCATCTTGCGGCGCATTATTCAACAATGTTTGATTGCAAAGAGGTCAGAGAGGTGTTCCCCGAAAGCAAAAGCGTCAACGCTTCTGTTCTTTGTTATCCGGTTATAAGCGCAGATGCCCGCTCTGCTCATATGGGTAGTTTTAAAAATCTTTTAGGTCATAATCCCGAAAGTAAAGAGGAAGAGGAATATTTTTCCTGTGATAAGCATGTTAAACCAACAACACCGCCGGCATTTATCTGGCACACAGCAGAGGATGCAACGGTTCCGATTAAGAACAGCCTTTTGTATGCCGGTGCGCTTTCAGAAAATGGAATTCCTTTTGAGCTCCATGTTTTTCCGTTTGGCGGACATGGTCTTTCAACTTGTGATAAACTTACCATTGATGATATGACTCCTGTTTATGAATATAATTCTGCTTGGCTTAGTTATTTGAAAAAATGGCTCAAACTCATTTTTAAGCTTTGAAATAATAGTGAAAATTCTCGCTTTTTAGAAAAAGCGAGGATTTTCTTT
>JAZUOA010000124.1:0-4106 GCA_045604445.1 Acutalibacteraceae bacterium | reverse complement strand
AAGAGAATTATTTGTGTTTTGTTCTACAAACAAACCTCGCCACTCGACGTACCTTTGTACGCCTTCGGGTAACCAAAAACACGGCTAAAGCCTTGTTTTTGCTCGGTTTGTTCGTTCTGCATCATTTTTTCCTATCCCCTTTTTCTATATATTGATTATAACATATTTTGTTATGTAATACAAGTCTTGAATAATAGAAAGCTTTGTAGTACAATTTCGTTAATTTGTTATAAGGGAGGATAAGCGCTTGCTTGACAATGATATTAAAATTGAGAAGCAGTATGCCGATTCGGTTCAGGAGTTTCTGGATTTTGAAACCAAGCGGTTACAAAAGCAGATTACCGATTATAAATCTAATATTAAAATTTTAGGTGAAGATTTTAATATGGATAACCCCAACGGCGGAATGTATTCTGGAATGGAGCTTACCCAGACCCATCATGAAATGGAAAAGCAAATGATTTACGCTGAAGAAGCTGCTAACGATATAAATTTTTACAGAAGGCTTCGAAAAGCGCCATATTTTGCAAGGGTTACATTCAAAGCCGATAACGCTGCAACGGAAAAAAATATTTATATAGGTCTTCGCACTCTTCAGAAGCACGATACCTTCCAAATGCTTGTTTGCGACTGGCGCGCCCCCGTTGCTTCGCTTTTTTATGAGGATTTTGACGATTCAAAAGCATTTTACAAAGCACCTATGGGCAAAATATTTGGTGATTTAAAGAATAAAAGGCAGTTTAAATTTGAAAACGGTCAGCTTATATACTATGTAGATAGCGATGTAAAAATTGATGATGATATTTTAAGGGATGTTTTGTCATCTTCAAGCGGAGAGCATCTGAAGGTGATTGTAAGCAGTATTCAGCGCGAGCAAAATAAGGTTATTCGCTATGCGGATAATGAAAATTTATTGGTTTTGGGTCCCGCAGGAAGCGGAAAAACCTCTGTTGGCTTTCACAGGCTTGCTTATCTTCTTTATCAGAACCGCACCGAGCTTTCCTCGGCTGAGATTATAATGTTTTCAAATAACGATATTTTTTCAAGCTATGTTGCGGATATTATCCCTGAGCTTGGTGAAATGCCCATAAATTATGCAAGCTTTTATTCGATTTTTGCCGCAGAGCTTCCAACAATGAACGTTGGCGATTACTATTCCTTGGCGGAAAGCGTAATTAACGGTGACAAGGCAAGGGAAAAAAGCGCAGGTATAAAGCTGAATGGCGCAATGATGGATTATATCAAGGAAAATATTGATGATGTTGAGCCGCAGTTTACGGATGTTCTTTTATATGATGATGTTGTTATAAGTGCAGAAGCCTTATCAGAAAGGTTTCTGAGCGATACCGAAAATAATCTCAAAACAAGAATCGAAAGGCTTATAATTTATACACAAGGCGTTGTTGACCGTTATTTCCTTAATAACCGCGAGGCGATTTACAAACAGGTGGATTTAGAAACAGAGGTTTCAGAGGATACAGGCAAGGCAGTTAAAAGAAAAAGCCAATTCTTAAAAACTCAGGTTGCGGAAATGATAAAGGATGCAACCCGAATGGAGCCTGTTGATATTTACTTTAACCTTTTAACGAGGTACGCTAAGGAGATTAACTGCCCCGAGCTGCTTTACACAAAGGAATCGCTTTTAAAGGGCTATATTGAGTTTGAGGATGCCTTGGGTGCGGTTTATGTTAAAACTCTTTTAGGAACATCTGCAGTGCTTTCGGGAGTTAAGCATATTCTTATTGATGAAGCTCAGGACCTTTCTCTTTTGCAACATAAAATTATTTTAAATATGTTCCCGAGAGCGAGGGTTACATTGCTTGCGGATACAAACCAAGCAATTTTGCCCGCCTTGAATTCAACAAGCGCAGAGCTGCTTGCCCGTATTTATAATGCAAAAACCCTTTTCCTTAATAAAAGCTACCGTTCTACAAAGCAAATAAATGATTTTGCATTATCTCTTTTACCTGAAAACTTAAAATATGATGTTTTTGAGCGCGATGGTGACGATGTAGAGAGTATAACAGGCGATAAAAAGGCTTTTATTTCGCTTGTTAAAAAATATGCCGAAAAAAGCACGGCTACCTGTATAGTTACCCCAACGGTAAGGGAGGCGCTTGAAGCATATAAGCTGCTTAAAGGGGATATAGAAAATATTCGCCTTTGCGATAATAAATCCTGCGAGCTTTCTGACAGCCCGATTATTATGCCCCTTGCTTTAACAAAGGGATTAGAATTTGATAATGTTATTGTTTATAATAAAAATGGTGCGTTTTCAGGGGAAGGTAATAAAAAATATCTTTATATGGCATCTACAAGAGCGCTTCATAAATTAGCGGTATATAACTAAAAAAGGCTCGATAGGCGGAAACCTATCGAGCCTTATAAACATATTTTTTTGTTATTGAAATGAAATTTTCAAGCTCTTCTTGCGAAATGGGGCGCGGATAACTCAATATTTTTAAGGGTACGCCCTCGCCACCATGGTAGGATGGTTGGGTGTAGGGGTAGGGATTAACATTGAAGCCTGAACGCTCATAAAATTTTATCCGCTTTATCTGTTGCTCTGTTTCGGGAGCTTCTGCCTCTAAAATTATAGGCTTATTATAAAGCTTTTTGATTTCTTCTATTGTTTTTGAGCCGTAACCGCCGCCCCTTTTATTTGCATCAATTGCCAGGTGCTCAATATAAACAAAGCCTTCAAAAACCCAAGGAGAAATAAAGCCAACCGGATTTTCGCCATCAAAAATCTCAAAAAAATTAAAATACTTTTTTCCTAAGCATTCTTTCTGGTCTATGAAGTCACGGCGTTCCTCATAAGGGAACGCCGATTCCATTTTTTCATAGACTGTGGGGAATGTTTTTTCGGTAACAATCTCAAATCTAATCATAATTATTTAATTTGTGTGCCTGCAGGTACGCAATCGGGAACAAATACTACCTGGCAACCGCATGCGCCGTTTGTTGCTGCAAGAAGCATACCGTTGCTCTGAACGCCTGAGAATCTTGCGGGCTCAAGGTTAGCGATAACAATAATCTTTTTACCAACAAGCTGTTCGGGAGTGTATTCGCTCTTGATTGAAGAAACAATA
Source organism: Acutalibacteraceae bacterium (assembly GCA_045604445.1). Taxonomy (GTDB): domain Bacteria; phylum Bacillota; class Clostridia; order Oscillospirales; family Acutalibacteraceae; genus DTU089. The sequence continues at coordinate 1,014 of JAZUOA010000124.1, read as the reverse complement.
ACTCTGTTTTCGCCGCTTCCGTCATCAAGCGTGAGCTTTAAGCAGCTGTGAGATTTTCTGATTTCGTGAGCCTTGAGGATTTCGCAAACTCTGAGGTCAAGCTTTTCGAAATCATCAATGGAAACAGTGTTTTCTTTAAATGGAACGAAAGCATCAGCCTCGCCGTAAATATGCTTATCCTCAGTTTCAATAACTGCTTCGGCAGCGGCTTTTGCTTCCTCCTCTGCCTTCTTTTCATCGGTTGTTTTCTCATAGGAGAAATCAAGAAGACCAACATATCTTTTTGGGTCGATAGCGAAAAGGAAGAGATAGAGGCGAGGGCCTTTTTCTTTATCTATAAGGAGCTTGTAAACATTTTTGAAGAAAGCACCCTGAATTGTTTTGAGCTCCTTTTCATCAAGCTCGCCACCATTGATTTCCTTCGGGATGGCATAGAGCTTTTTGTTAAGCTCATCAAGATTGTAGCCGCCTTGTGAAATATAATCAAAAAGAGCCTTGATTTCTGCCTTTTGAGTTTCGTTGAGGGTTTCATAAACCTCCCAGTTGCGATATTCTCTTAAGCGGTTAACCTGGTCAGGAGCGCAGTTTTCAAGCCAATATTTAGCTTTATCAAGCCTTGCGCCGAATTGCTCATGCTTGTAGGGTGTGCCGATTTTTTCAAAAACAGTTTCAAGCATGGGCACATTAAAGTCAACAACGCTGCCTAATTGAACAAGCAGGCTCATAGGAACAGTATCGAGCACTCTGTCGCCTACGGTTGTGTTATACATAATATCCTTCTGAGCATCGTTTGCAGTGCCGTCCTTAATGGCGTTGTACATTTTATCGAATTCGAAATACTGCCTTAAAATACCATCATCAAAGCAGAAATCAAATGCCTTAAGAGGCTCTGTTTTTGAGTAAAGCCAAAGAATAACCTCGGGCTCATAAATTTTAAGAAGAGTTTCGGGGGTAAGGTTAAGACCCGATGAGCCGGACATTTTGCCGGTTGTGCCTTTAATGCCTATGAATTCA
>JAZUOA010000123.1:0-13026 GCA_045604445.1 Acutalibacteraceae bacterium | reverse complement strand
AAGGTGATATGAGAAGAGCTCGCGCAGGCGCAGCTAACATCGTTCCTAACTCAACAGGTGCTGCTAAGGCTATCGGTCTTGTTATCCCCGAGCTTAACGGCAAGCTTATTGGTTCTGCACAGCGTGTTCCCGTTGCTACAGGTTCAACAACAATCCTTACTGCAGTTGTTAAGGGTGATGATGTTACTGTTGACGGTATCAACGCTGCTATGAAAGCTGCTGCTTCTGAAAGCTTTGGCTACAACACAGATCCTATCGTTTCTTCCGACGTTATCGGTATGAAATACGGTTCACTCTTTGATGCAACTCAAACAATGGTTTCTAAAGTTGCTGATGGTCTCTATGAGGTTCAGGTTGTTTCTTGGTATGATAACGAGAACAGCTACACAAGCCAGATGGTTAGAACAATCAAATACTTTGCTGAGCTTGCATAATTGAGCTTTTAAAGTTACAAAAAGCCTTTAATCTCCAAGAGAGATTAAAGGCTTTAATTATTTCCTCTTTCAACTATATAAAAGCTTTCGGTGTAATATGGCAAACTACATAAATATTTTTCTGCTCTTTCTGAGTTGTACTCAGTTGAGCTTATTATAAAATCGCCTTCGCCATTTTCGAGCATAACAAACAAGTCATCAAAATCTGCAGTTTTAACGCACAATTCATACCCCATATAAGAGCATATCGCTTTGGCAATTTCAAAATCCACACCGCATAAATTATCGTTTTCATCAAGAAAAATCCTATTTTCAAAATATGGATAACATAGCATTACCAGCTCACCGTTAGAATTATTTTCTTTAGTTTCGCAATAACCATTTTTGATATAACTCTCTTTGATTTTTTCTAATTCACCGGATTTTTGCAAATCCGAAATCGCCTCATTAAACAAAGACTGCAATTGAGTATTTGAAATTTCAAAATAAGCACAATAATCTATTGAATACCCGGATTTTTCTTTTATTGAAATATCTCTTTCGGCCACAGTAAAAGCATTTAATTGAAAATCATTCAGGATGGTATAATCCGCCTTTCCGCTTTCAATAGCCATAACCGCATCAGTTATTGAATTATATGTATAATAAGAAATATTTTCATCATTAGAAAAAATCTCTTCATATAAAAGCTGCGAATACTCCCCTGAAACCATCGCAACATTTACAGAACTATTTTCTATCTTTTCTGCTTTGCAACCGAAAAAGAATAAAACTGATACACACAAGATAAAGGACAGTATTTTTTTCATAAAATACCTCACAAAAAGCCGATTTGTGCAAATGCATAAATCGGCTTCAGTAGTTTAATTATAATTATTTTTGCTCAACATCAATTTTGACAATTTTATAAGTAAAAGTGCCGGCAGGAGCTTCAACTGAAACCTTGTCGCCTACTTTATGCCCCATAAGAGCCTTAGCTACAGGTGATTCATCAGAAATTTTGCCATTCATTGGATCTGCTTGTGCAAAACCTGTAATAGTGTAGGTAACTTCTTTAGAGCCTTTAGCGGTGCTTTTTATTGTAACAACAGAGCCTAAATGAACAACCTCGGTATTCACCGGAGCGTTTTCATCAATAATTGTTGCTCTTGAAAGAATAGCTTCAATATCGTTAATCTCAGCTTCAAGTTTAGCCTGCTCTGATTTTGCTTCATCATATTCGCTATTTTCTGAAAGGTCACCAAAAGAACGAGCTACTTTAAGCTTTTCAGCAATCTCAGAACGACCCTCTGACTTTAAAACCTGAAGTTTTTGGGAAAGCTCTTCGTAACCTTCACGAGTTAAAACAACATCTTGTGCCATTAAAAAAACATCCTCTCAACATAACCGTAAAATTCATAAATGGTATTATATACAAATAAACAAAAAAAGTCAAGTGTTTATAACTGCGCACGCAATTTTAAAATCGATTCCCAACTTACTGAGCAAATCTGTATTTTTATCTTTTCTGAAATAAGAATTATCCAGATAAAGCACTGATGGTACACCATCCGTTAAAACTTGAGCTTTGCCATCATAATCTATTTCAGTTAAATCTAAAAAGAAGTTATAATCATTTGCACAACGGCAATCCGAAAGAACCCTGACAACTGAACCATATTGATTATAACACTCTTCACAAAACCGATCAAAATCATTCTCTTTACCAAAACAAAAAACAACCCTTTTCGCTATCATAACTAACTCAAAAAGCTCCTCACAGGAATGAAACTCGCAGAGCTTTATTAAAACATTTCTGTTGCCGACATTCTCGACCTTAATTCGTTTAATCAACGATGACAATAAAGCCTTGCAATAATAATCATCTGCTTTATAAAGGAACTCCTCAGGAATCAATTCTTGGTTTTCTTTTTCCACAATAACCTTACCTTTGTAGCTTTTCAAAAGCGTTTTAAAGCTTTCATCATCTAAATAAGATTTGCTTAAACTGAGAATATAAATAGATTTATCTCCTATTATTACACGTTCTCTTTTAAATATTGGTTCGTAATTTTTCTTTTTAAATACCCTTCTCTTTTTTTTGAACTCTTCTTTTGGTCTCTCACAAAAATTTAATAACAGCATTAAAAACTCCCCTTTTTCAACATATGAAAAAGAGGAGTAATTTATTAACCTACAATTTGAAGACCCGAAGGCTTTGAAAGGTAATTCATCGGATTTACCCAACCGCCATTTATCATTAAACCAAAGTGAAGATGCGCACCGAAAGAATAACCTGTGTTACCGGCGAGACCTATTACTGTTCCCTGTGTTACATAGTCACCGGTGTTAACATGAACAGAAGAAAGGTGTGCATAATATGTTTTTACGCCATTACCATGATTTATAACAACATAAAGACCATAACCGCCACCGTATCCGCTATGGTTAGCATATTCTACGGTACCATCCTTAACAGCAACAATGCTTGCACCATGGGTACCTGCCCAACGGCAAATATCAATACCATTATGCTGCCTTGTTACACCATTCAATGTTCTCATTTTAAAAGAAGAAGAAACATAAGTATCTGAATACGGCAAAGGCCATATCATATCACCTGAAACCTGGCCTGAACCGAATGAGGTATTTTGCTGAGAAAGCTTTTGCTCATAATCAAGAATTGTTGCCTCACCTTTTTCAATAGCCGCTTCATATTCCGCGCTTGTGTTATTGAGTTTATTAACAATACTCATAACTTTATCAAGATCCGCCTGAATTTCTGCCTCAGCGTCTAAAATAACCTTACGGGCATCAACCTGCTCTTGCTTTTTAGCTTCATGCTCTTTTTTTACTTCATCAAGCTCTTTAATTTTAGAATCGAGCCTTGTTTGCATATCCTTAATTTCAATAACCTTAACCTTAAGGCTTTCAATATCATCTTCAAGGTCCTTTATAAGAGCATCGTCATGCTCCGCAATTCTTTCTAAAAGCTCAACTCTTTCAAGATATGATTGAAACTCAAACTCATCATTGGTTAAAAGATATTCAAGAGAAGTTCCTGCACCCGACATATAAGCAACTCTGATTCTTTCACCTAACAACGTATAGGTATCTGCAATTTCCTGTTCGATAACAAGAACTTGTTTATCTAACTCATCAATTTGCTTATTGAGGGCATCAATTTCATTTTCTATACCGGAAATCTGGTTATCGATAACTGCAATATCCGCATCAATAAGAGCAATCTCTTCATTATAAAGGTCAATTTGATCCTGAAGAACATCTATTTTCTCCTGCAAAGCCCCAATTTCATCATCATATGTGGCTGCTTCTGCTTTTAACTCTTTGATTTTTTCTTCATTTTCTTTAATCTGGCTTTGAATTGCCTCTATTTTTGCTTCATATTCCTGCTTTTCCGAATCAGTTAAAGCATACACACTGATTGTTAAAGCACTTAACACAAGAACCAGAGCAAGAACAAGACTTGTTATTTTTTTCGATTTTTTAATCTGATTCAACAACATTGCTATGCTCCTTAAGATATTTATTAAGAGAAATAATACTACCAAATGCACCAATCACTACACCGATAAAGGCAAAGATAGCAAAAATAAACCATACATAATCAAGGAAATTAACTGCCTCACCGCCAAGCATTGAAAGCACATTGCCAAGCCATATTGATGCAATAGAATATACACCATATTGAATTCCCAAGCCCAGCAAAGCAGAGAACAAGCCTAAAAGCACACCTTCAACGACAAAGGGCCATCTGATAAATGCATTAGTTGCACCAACTGCTTTCATAATGCTGATTTCAAGGCGTCTGTTATAAATTGTGATGCGGATAGTATTAGAAACGATGAATAATGAAACGAAGAAAAGAATTGCAACAATGCCGAGACTTATATATGTAACAGCATTCCTTATACTCGCAAGCTTTCCTGCCAATTCACTATTTTCATGTACCTGTAAAACATTATCCAGCTTTTTTATTTCGCCAACTGTGTTATCGAATAATTCCAAATCATCAACAGTTACCTTGTAAGCATCAGGTAAAATTTCAGGAGAAAGACCATCTAAAAGCGATGCCTTATCGCCATAGGATGCCTTTTGCCTTTCAAAAGCCTCTTCGCGAGGAACAAATTCTACATCTGCAACATTATTAAGTGTTTCAAGCTGAACACCTAAAGTTTGGGTTAAATAATCATCTGCTTCATCATTAACATAAACCATAACAACATTCTGACCCTCAATTAAATCGAGAACCGCATTTATGTTAAAGAAAACCAACAAACCACTACCTACAATAATAAGGCAGGAAACAAGAACAACTACCGTTGCAAGAGAAAGCAAACGGTTAACCCAAATATTTCTGAAGCCTTCTCGGGTAAGATAACCTAAGCTTGCACCCTTCATTCCGCAACACTCTCCTCTCCTGCAATTTCGATAATAGCATCATCAGCAATTTCAACATCTACTAAAGCATCATCGGCATCATTAGCGTCAATATTGCCGTAGGTTTCCATAAGATAATCTAAATTGCCGTTATCTTCATCAAGGAAATATGAGCTGATTTCATTTTCTATGCCCTCAAAAGTGTAGGGTTCTACATCTATATGGGAGGCATCCGGATAATCACTTTCAATTCGACCATTCTTGATTGTTATAACTCTATGGTTAAAGGTTTTAACAAGGTGTAAATCATGAGTAACCATAATTACAGTTGTACCATCTGCATTAATATGGTTAAGAAGGTCAACAATTTCGTATGACATTTTAGGGTCGATATTCCCGGTAGGCTCGTCCGCAATAATCATACTGGCATTATTAGCTAAAGCTCTTGCAAGAGCAACACGCTGCTGCTCACCACCGGAAAGCTGGCTAGGCTTTGAACGAGCTTTGGAATTAAGCCCTACAAGCCCTAAAAGATAAGGAACTCTCTTTCTTATAGCCGATTCCCTTGTACCGATAACACGCATTGCATAGGCAATGTTATCGTAGACATTCATCGTGGGAATAAGCCTGAAATCCTGGAAAACAATTCCTAAAGATCTTCTGAAATATGGAATTTGCTTCTTTTTCAAGCTATTAAGCTCAAAATTGTTTATATTTATGGAACCCGCTGTGGGAACCTCTTCTCTCATCATAAGTTTCAAAAGTGTGCTTTTACCGGCACCCGAAGAACCTACGATAAATACAAACTCACCTGTTTCGATTTTAATATCGAGATTATCCAGGGCTTTTGTATCGGTATCTTCATAGACTTTTGTAACGCCTTTGAATTCTATCAAATTTCAACACCCTAACTATAAATTTTATATACGCAAGAATTATAGCACATCTTATTACAAAATGTAACCCTTTCGTAATAAAAATGTGCTATTTCATAAATTCTTAATAATTTATCAATATTTTACCGGATTTGCATCAAGATATTTCTTAACCATAAGAGCTACCTTAAATACAATTGCATCATCAAATTCGCGAAGATCAAGACCTGTAAGCTTTTTGATTTTTTCGAGCCTGTAAACTAAAGTATTACGGTGAACAAAAAGTTTTCTTGATGTTTCGGAAACATTAAGATTGTTCTCAAAGAAACGCTGAATTGTAAAAAGAGTTTCTTGGTCAAGAGTTTCAATAGAACCAACCTTAAAAATCTCTTTCAAAAACATCTCGCAAAGAGTAGTTGGAAGCTGGTAGATAAGACGAGCTATACCGAGATGGTCGTAGCTTACAATGTTGCGCTCTGTATCGAACACCTTGCCAACCTCAAGAGCAACCTGAGCTTCCTTAAAGGATTTGGCAAGATCCTTAACACCAACAACGGGGGTACCTATACCGATAAGAGCGTGAGCATAAAATTCAGATGTAAGCGAATCAGCAACAGAACGAGCAAGGCTTGTAAGAGCTTTGCCATCAATATCGCTTTTCACCTCTTTAACAAGAGCGATATCAGTTTCACTTATGTTAATAACAAAATCCTTGGCTTTATCGGGGAAAAGGCTTTGTATGCCATCAAACACAGATGCATCGGTTTTATCAAGAAGCCTGATAAGCAAAACAACTCTGGAAGCATCATTATTGAAATGAAGCTCTCTGGCTTTAAGGTAGATATCACCGGGAAGGATGTTATCGAGGATAATATTCTTCACAAAATTGCTTCTGTCATATTTTTCATCATAAAACTGCTTTATGCTTGAAAGAGCAACACTGAGAACACCTATGTAATTTTGAGCGGCAGCATCATCACCCTCAACGAAAACTGCATTTTCAGGGCGCATATGAGTACCGAAGGATTGATAAAGACAACCTTCAAAAGCAACAAAAGATGTTGCAGAATAAATGGAAGAGGCATTCACGTTGCGAATTTCACCAATTCTTGTCAAATCGCTGCATGCAATAACAGCGCCGGACTCATCTATAATGCCGATTGTTCTGTCTACAACATCGCGCATTTGGTGAATAACACTTTGGAACACTCTATTGGACATTTTTATGACCTCCAATATTTTTAACAAATTCACGTTTGACAATTATACATAATACACAACTTTGCACAATTTTGCAACCCTTTTTTTTATATTTCTAAAAAATTTTTATGCAAAGTGTTTATTTTACAGGCGATTTTCTTGTTTTAAATGCAAAAAAGAATATTATTTCTGTTTATTCGTCAAAATATATAATTCAGCATTTTTCAATCAACTGTAATTCCTCTGCTGTTAAAGCCCTTGCTTCGCCTTCGCTTAAATCCTCATCAAGAAAAAGTCCGCCGATAGCAATTCTTTTAAGCTCAATAACAGACACCCCAAAGGTTAAAAACATCCTTTTTATTTGATGGTATTTTCCTTCTTTAATAACAACTTTAAACAATGGCTTGTCCGACTCCTCAATAAGTTCAAGTTCCGCTGAAAGCAACACCGTTCCGTCGCCGAGAATAACGCCCTTTTCAAACGCCTGCTTTGCATTCTCGAAATTTATTGGTTCGGACACTCTTGCTATATAAGTTTTTTTTACATGCCGCGAAGGGGAAAGAATTCTATGGGCAAAATCACCATCATCGGTAATAAGGCTAAAGCCCGTAGTATCCTTATCCAATCTGCCTGCAGGAAAAAGATTTTTTCTTTTAAGCTCGTCAGGAAGAATATCTACCACAGTTTTATCGCGCTTATCATCTGAGGCGCTTACAACCCCCCGGGGCTTATTGAGCATTATATAAGTGAATTTGCTTTGTAGAATTTTCTCGCCGTTAACGGTTATATCGTCATCATAGGATACTTTAAAGCCACCATCTTTTATAACCTCACCGTTAACGGTAACAAGGCCCTGCTTTATCATCCCTTTAACCTCACTGCGAGTCAGAAGCCCCTGTGAAGCAATGAGTTTATCCAATCGTTCTTTTTTCATAATCATTCCTTTTCAAATCCATGCATAAATCCATCAAGTTTTATAGAACAAACATCCCCGCCAATAACACTACCGTTATATACGAGCATATTTATCCTGATATAATCAACGTTTTCGCCATATCCCGGGTAATTCTTAACTGTATAAGTCCAACGCTTCACCCTGACACCTGCGTATTTCTTCAAATCAAGCCCCTGATTTATCTGAATAGTGTTATAATTTTCGTATACATCATCAAATTCTAAAGGGATAACAACATCTCTCACCTCAACAGGCGTTTTTTCAACATCCCAACCAAACTGCTTAATAAATTCAATTCGTTCCTCGGGAGTAGAAGCAGAAAGGTTAAAACCCGAAGATGCCTCCACCGATTTCTCTTCACCATCAAAAAAACCAACACTTAAAACTGCAATAATAACAGCAGTAAATGCAGCTATAACTAATATTACTTTTTTAATAATCTTGGAACTCAACGATACAACAAACATAAACACAACTCCTTTATTACAACATAAATATGCGTAATAAGGGAGTTTAATGTTAAATATCAAAATTACATAAACAAATTAAAATAAGCATCAAAAATCTGCTCGCCTACAAAGGCACAAACTGCAGAACCCATTGCAAGAAACGGACCAAAGGGAATAAGACCCTTCATTTCTTTTTTTGCAAAAATCTTTCTTCCGATTGAAAACAAAACGCCGAAAAGAGCACTCATAAAAAGAGAAATTAAAACTGCCTTCCAGCCTAAAACAAAGCCAACTGCCGCCATAAGCTTAATATCTCCGCCACCCATTGCTCTGCCTTGAGTAACAAAAGCTATAATAAAGAAAAGCCCTGAAACTAAAAACAAACCAATAATTTTGGAAATTATCCATTCTTTTGAAAACTCGCGGGTTATAAGAGAATCACCAACAATAAACAATCCTCCCACAAAAATAGCAATCCACATAGAATCAGGTATTATCTGATGTTCAAAATCAACCCAAGAAACAACTATTAAAGCGGACATAACTATCATATATCCGACAAGCTTTAAGCTTAAACCCTCTATAGCAGTTCCGCCACAAAGGAACAGATAAACTAAAACATACGCTAAACCGTTAAGAGCCTCTACGATAGGATACCTTGCCGAAATAGGTGCTTTACAATAGCGACACTTTCCGCCAAGAAAAATCCAACTGAAAAGCGGAAATAAATCTTTCCAATTCAATTTATGCTTGCAGGTTGTGCAAATAGAGTTACCTTTTTTAAAATCCATTCCTATGGGCAACCTGTAAATCAAAACATTAAGGAAGCTTCCGATAACCGTACCGAAAACAAAAATAATTGCAGCTATGTAGGCTGTGAGAAAATTAACCATACAATCCTCTTCCGGCGAAAATATCACCTAAAATTTACTTTTGTTAATTATATATTTTTTTTGAAACAAAGTCAATAAATATAAATAATCAGATATGTTATTGTTAACAATTTTTTTGCATTGATTTTGTGCAATATTGCCGTTACAATATTGTTGTTTTTTAAGTTAAATTATGGTATATTACTTTTGTATAAAAACTAAGGAGGAACTTTTTCTATGAAAAAGACAAGCAAACGCGTAATTGCCGTTGCTTTAACACTTGCAATTGCTTTCTCAGTAATCAGTGTTGGTGCAGTGGCTCTCACAAGTTTCTTCAAAGCAGACCAAATAACAAACACATCCGATGTTTCAACAGTAATCAATGCCGACAGCATTGAGGAAGCAGTTGAAATTATAGAGGCTACTCCCGAGCTTTTAGCAGCTCCTCAGAGTACCTCAACCTATGCAACAAGCACAGGTACAACAAAGGATAGTGTTATTTACCCCACTATTGTTATTCCCGGTATCAGCCAATCTATCTCTTACCTTGCTGATGAAAACGGAGAGGTTGCAGTTAACTCAAACGGAACAGAGCTTTCAGGCGGTCTTCTTATTATTGACGATTCAAAGCTTATGCCTGCTCTTATGAATAACCTTCTTGCTCCCCTCATTGATTCTCTTGTTTACCAGAGACCTGCAGAAAAGCTTGCAGACGGCGTTTACAACACAGTTACCGAGCTTTTTGCTATTCAATCCTCTGATAAGAGTGGTAATCCCACCCACAACCTTAAAACTATCAGCTATGTTGACGCTGACGGCATTCCAACCTCTGTTGCTAATATGACCCAGGATGACAGAGATTATTTCTACAGAATGATTCCTATGCAGAGAATCAAAGATGAGGTTGGCGAAGATAATCTTTACCTTTATGCATTCCCGCTTATCGGTGATCCTATGGAATCCGCAAAGGGCCTTGATGAGTACATTCAGAAGGTTATGGCTTCAAAGGGTGTTGATAAGGTTAACCTTGCAACTATCTCTCTTGGCGGTACTATTATGACTGCTTATATGGAGTTGAAAAATGACGGCAACTCCCAAACAATTGATTATCCCGATATCAACAGAATAATCAACGTTGTTTCCTGCCTTGACGGTACAGACGTTATGGGTGACTTCTTCTTAAGAAATTTCAACATTTCTGACGAATTCCTTTTCCATGAATATGTTCCGATGATTATGAAGGAAAGCGAAGGCTACGGCACTCTCGGTTACATCGTTAATATTGCTCTTAAGATATTCCCCAAAGAAGTTGTTTACACAATCCTTACAGCTGCAATTGACGGAATCCTTGATACACTCGTGCTTAACTGCCCTCAGTTCTGGGCAATGCTTCCCACAGATCGTTTTGCAGATGCACAAGCAAAATACAGCTACATTTGGGAAGATGAAGAATATGCTGAGCTTGCTTCTAAGATCAATGCATTTGCAGATGCAAGAGCAAATCTTAAAGATAACCTTCAGGCATTCGTTAACGAAAATCCTGACAACCTTGTTCATAACATTGCAGGTTATGACCTCGACTACAGCGCTCAGGATTATTGCTTCTTTGCAATTATGAACTCCTCCGCTACAACAAACAGCGACGCTATCATCGATATTGACTCTACCTCTCTCGGTGTTAAAGAAATGTATGCTCCTGCCGGAGAGATTCTTCCTGATGAAATCCTCTTCTCTGACACAGCAAGAGTTTCCCCCGACGGTTCAATTGATATTTCAAAATGCTTATTCCCTGACAATGTTTGGTTCTTCCATGGTCAGCACCATGAGGTTGGCAGAAACGATGCAGTTATTGCTCTTGTTGGTAAGCTTGTTACAGGCGAAATCAAATCCGTAAACGATATGGAAGAAAGCTTCCCTCAGTTTAACGGTAACCGTAACACAAGAAGAATTACTCGTTCTTACCTCGAAGAAGCTGAAGATGTTCTTAACGCAGAAGACAAATCAATGTATACCGCAGAAGACCTTGCAGAACTTCAGATTGCTTATGATGAAGCTCTCCTTCTTCTCGATAACACTATTTGCGAACCTGCAGAAGCAGAAGCAGTTGGCGACAGACTCCTTGAAGCTCTTCGCAGAGTTGGCAAAGAAAGCCCTGCTGAAGACGAAACAACCGACCAGCTTCTTGAAACAATATGCAAGTTCCTTGATGATACACTTTATTCCGTATTTGGTGGCAATGGTTTCTCAGATATAGGTCAAACCGGTGCTTTCCCCAATAAATAATCCCCACTGACTTGCACATAGAAATTTTATGTGATATAATTTCACTCCCGATTAAATTCGGGAGTGATTTTATTTATTTTGAGGTTTAAATGAAAATTTATTTTTATACTCTGGGATGTAAGGTTAACCAATATGAATCCCAGGAAATGGCAGAGCTTTTAGAAAAGAACGGGCATACTATTATATATACTGCAACAGATGCCGATGTTGCGGTTATAAATTCATGCACAGTTACCGCAGAAAGTGTAAGAAAAACCCGCCAAGCTGTTAGAAAATTGAAAAAACAAAATAAAGCTTTAATCATTGTTTTAACAGGTTGCGCATCCCAGGCGGAGCCACACATCATAAATGACTTACCTGAAGTTGATATATTTATGGGGAACAGAACAAACACAAGCATTGCTGAGGCTCTCAGCGAATACTTAAACAATCGCTCCCCTATTATTAAACGTATAGAACATTTAACAGGTGATAATTTTATTGGCACAGGTATCTCGCGTTTTGACGGCCACACAAGAGCTTTTTTGAAAATTCAGGATGGGTGCGACCGTTTTTGTTCATATTGCCTTATACCTACCGCCAGAGGTCGTTCTCGTTCAAAAAGCCTTGAAGATATAGATAAAGAATTGCAAATTCTTGCTGAAAATGGTTATAAGGAGATTGTTTTTGTTGGAATAAATCTTTCAGATTTCGGGAAAGGCACAGATTATTCCCTCCCTGATGCTTTGCGCCTTGCTGAAAAATATGACGGTATAAAAAGAATTCGTTTAGGCTCTTTAGAGCCAGACCATATTACCAACGAAATGATCGATGAATTAAAAACAATTGAAAAGCTTTGCCCCCAATTTCATATATCAGTTCAAAGCGGTTCAAACGAAGTTTTAAAAGCAATGAACAGGCACTACACAACAGAAGAATACGAAGCATTAGCAGAAAAATTAAGATGCTGTTTTTCTGATGCAACGATTACGACCGATATTTTAGCAGGTTTCCCTACAGAAACTGAAGCAAATTTTAAAGAAACCCTTGAGTTTGTTAAAAGAGTAAGATTTGAAAAAGCCCATGTGTTCCCCTATTCTGTACGAGAAGGAACAAGAGCCGCAAAACTCCCTCAACACACAAAGGCATTAAAAGAGCAGCGAGCTGCAGAACTCACAAATATCGCAAACTGCATAAGAACAGAATATTTAAAAGCACAAACAGGTAAAACTGTTCAGGTTCTTTTCGAGCTTGCAAAAGACGGATATGCGGAAGGTTACACAGAAAACTATACCCCAATCAAGGTTTATACCGATGAAAACTACCAAGGGTTAATTAAAACAGTAAAAATAACAGATTTTTCAAATGATTATTGTATAGGAATAATTGATTAAAAAATTACCGATATTTTCAAAAAATAACCTTGACAATGATATAGTGTTGTGTTAAAATATCCGTTGTTGTGACACCGCGCGGGTGTAGTTCAATGGTAGAATCCCAGCCTTCCAAGCTGGTCGTGTGGGTTCGATTCCCATCACCCGCTCCACAATGCGCGGTTGTAGCTCAGTTGGATAGAGCAACTGCCTTCTAAGCAGTAGG
>JAZUOA010000122.1:0-13992 GCA_045604445.1 Acutalibacteraceae bacterium | reverse complement strand
TACCGCCAGCCTTTCCCAGGTCCCGGACTAGGTGTTCGTTGCCTTGGTGCAATTACAAGGGACAGGCTCCACGCACTTAGAGAAGCAGATGCAATTCTCAGAGAGGAATTTGATAAAAAAGGCCTTGCAGGCAAGGTTTGGCAGTATTTTATTGCAGTTCCGGATATTAAAAGCGTTGGCGTAAGGGATGAAAAACGTTATGAGGGTTGGCCGGCAATCATCCGCGCGGTTAATACAACTGATGCAATGAGTGCAACAATAGAAGAAATTCCATATGAGCTCCTTCACAATATTACCGACAGAATTACCCACGAGGTAGAGGGCATTAACCGTGTGTTATATGATCTTACTCCTAAGCCGATCGGTACAATCGAGTGGGAATAAGCGGAATAGTTGAATTTGTATTTGCAGTAGCTTACGGTATGTAAGCTACTGTTTTTGTTTTTATAAAAGTTTAAAATATTTAGGTGTGTATGTATGAAAAACTTATGTTTTAATGATATTTTAAATGCAGAGTTTAAGCTGTATGAAGAAAATCCTGTTATTAAAAATCCGTGGAACAGCCCTGTTGTTGCAGACCCGAGTGTTTTAACGCCTGCTGAAGCAATTGATAATAAATGGCATTTGTTTTGTCACACCTTTTTTGGAGTTTATCATTATATTAGTGATAACGGAATCGAATTTAAGAAGCAATGCAGGATAGTGCCTCGTGCAATGCGCCCCAATATAAATTATATTGACGGAAAATATTTCCTTTTTTATGAGAGAACAAAAACTATTATAGGCAATGCTCTTAGTTTTTTAGGTGCTAAGTGGAAATCCGAAATATATTGCACAGAATCTGTAGATTTAAAAAACTGGTCAAAACCTTATTTGGTTTTAGGTAATACAAGAGAGTTTGAGGTTGATGAATATGGTCAGGCACTTTCAAATCCTTTTTTACTCAAAATAAATGGTAAAAATAGACTTTATTACTCTTGTGGTCAAACATACATAAAAGATTGTGGATTTTGTGAACCAAGGTATATATCTTTTGCTGAAAGTGATTGCGTTGCTTCGAAATATATTGCAAGAACAGAGCCCATAATTAAACCTGATAAAAAAACGGAATATCTTAACCTTTGCTCAGGTTGTTTAAAGGTTTATAAACTTAATGACTGCTTTATAGGTCTACAAAACGGTATATTTGAAAAAGACGGAAAAAGCCACTCGGCTATTATGCTTTTAAAATCGAATGATGGTGTGAATTTTGAGTTTGTTAAGCCTTTTTTGTTACCGCAAAGGTGTGGTAGCAATAATTGGATGGCGCAGTATGTTTATGCTTGTTGTTTAACTTATCATAATGATAGGCTTCGCTTATATTTTAACGCCCGCAATACTTCAAATAATATAATAGGGCGAGAGAGTATTGGGATTTTTGAAACTGTAATCAAAGAATAGTGGTGTTAATGTGAAAATTATAGCAAGTGATTATGACGGTACTTTTAACCACGGAGGTATAACTGATAAAAAACGGTTAGCTGTTTCTCGTTGGCGAAAAAAAGGAAATCTTTTCGGCATTGTTAGTGGTAGAGGGATTAAATCATTGCTTGATGTTATAGCGGATAAAAACTTTGAGTATGATTTTTTAATTGCTAATAATGGTGCAGTTATTTATGATAAGGATATAAATCTTTTATGTGAAAAACGCCTCGACGGAGAGATTGCAATTTCATTAGTAAAGGACTTGATTTCTTGGGGATGTCCTTTTGCAAATATTGATAAGGATGAGCCTGTTATGGTACAGGCTCAAAAAAAACGAAGTGGTGACGAATACACCTTGGAGGATATGCCTGAAAATATTGAATATTTTAATCAAGTCAGCACTTGGTTGCCGACAATTGATGAAGCAGTGGTAATTATAAATAAAATCAATGGAAAATATTCAGGTGTTTTAACGCCCTTGCAGAACGGAGAGTGTATTGATATTGTGCCGTTGGGAGTGAATAAAGCTAATGGCATTTATTCGCTTTTAGATTTTGTTGGTGGTAAATATGAAGATGTTATTACAGTTGGAGATAATATAAATGACACTCATATGATTAAGGAATTTCGGTCTTATGCTATGGCAAATGGTGTTGAATATATAAAAAAAATAGCTGATAATATTACATATAGTATTACAGCACTTATAGAAGAAGAAATATAGTAAAGAGGTAACTGACTAATTTAAAATCAGTTACCTCTTTATTATTTAATAATATTGTTTTCGGTAATAACATTACCTGTATTATTTGTAAGTACTTGATAAGGCGCATCAAAAATATTGTTTTTGATTACTGCTTCTTTTATATGTTCAAAAAATAGGGTGTGTTTTTTTAAAACGGAATTATTAAAAACATTGTTTTCTATAACGACACTGCCGTGAACATATTCTGTTGGATTTTCCTTTAAAACCATGGGTGAACATCTTAAGAAAGGCGCAAATGGATACATTGCTGCATAATCGCAGTTTGTTAAAACATTATTTTTAAAAGTAATGTTCCTGGTGTAGCCCGATTCAAACCAAAAATTACAATCGTCTTCGATTAAAAGGGCAGGACCCCAAAGGTTTGTAAATGTATTATTCTCAATAGTTACTTTACCGCGTGTTGTTGCAAGAATTCCTCTGCCTGATGTTTCGCCAAAGGTGCAGTTTTTTACATATAGGTTAGGTGTATAGCTCGCATTTTCTAAAACATCTTTGTTTATTTCGATTTTGGGCAAAGCTCTATCAAGATGTAATAATATATCCGTGTCACTAATCTTTTTATATTCGGCTACTGTTGCCGAATAGTAGGGTATTAGTGTATCCCACTTAATAAATTCAACCGTGTCACCAATTTCAAATGCTTGAAAGCCCCAGGTTTCAGGATGCATAAATTTTAAAATAACTGAATTTTCATTGAAATCTGCTTTAATAATTCTTAAATGCGTTCCATGAACATTTATGTAATCATCATGGGCGCCTGTTGCTTTGCAATTTTCAATGAAAATGTCGCCTTTGCAACCTGAAAATTGAAAAAAATCCGCAGTACTTGTAATTGTTCTGTTAGCCTTAGGCGTAAAATCGCAATTTTTAAAAGTTACGTTTTCGCAAAACTGCGAAACCATACCTAAACCATGCATAAACATTACGCGTAAATTTGAAAATTCAAGGTTTTTGCACCTTTCAAACAAACTGCCTACCTGGTCACGTACAATGCTTCTTGTTTGCAAAATTGAACCCACAGGCAATTTGTTATCGGTATTTTTTAGTTTAATCCGAAGAAGATTTTTACCTGTTTCTTCAATGCTTTCAAAGTTGAGGTTATCTCTGCTGAAATCCTGAGAGGTTTTGGATTTGGGGTTGTAAAGCTTGCAATACCTACCTTGGTCAGATGCACCGTTTTTCCAATATGGAACCCCGTTTTTGTTCAATTCACCAATCCAAAATAGCTTATTGCCTTCTATTTCATAAAAACAATCATCATTTATTTTTATGTCGTAATAGCCATTTTCGTAATTTGTTATTTCAAACTCTGTCATGGTAGGGCAGGCATAATCAATAACAAGATCAGTGATTTTAATGTTTTCGCAGCGGTCAAGCAGAATAGGTGTCATTTTTCCGTGAACAAGTATTTTAGCGCCGTTACCGTTTATTGTTATATTTTTCTTGTTCTTTAGATAAATGGCTGTTTTGCGTTCTCCGTCTGGGTTTTCATGTTTTTTTGCGGAATTTGAGCAAAAATAACCTTTTAAAAGAAATGAATCTTCTTCAAAAACATCATAAACACAGTCTTTTTTAAGTGTAACTGTATCACCATTTTTTATTTTTAAAAAAAGTTCAGATAATTTGTTCATTGCAGTCAGTCCGAATTTTAAAGCTTTTTACCGTATGCCGCACCTGTTGGCACTTCTTGAAGAAGAGTAAATCCATTCCTTTCGTAAAATCTTCTGGCACCGAAATTATCGGAGCCAACAATAAGCATAACACCTTTAATATTCTGCTCCTTTAGATTGTTGCAAAAAGCTTCAATGAGCTTAGAGCCTATACCTTTTGATTGGTAATCAGGTAAAATATCAATATGAAGGTGGGCAGGGTAATCCTCTTTATAAATAGCGTGATCAAACATCTCTGTTAAGGCGTCCTTTAAATATTCTCTGCTTTTTATTTCTGCAACAGCTTTTATATATTCACTAAAATTATTTTGATATTTTTCATAATCACTTGCACCATAAATATAGCCTATTGGTTTATCGTTTTCATCGACCGCAACAAAACAATTTTCAGGTTCTTTTTCGATATAATATCTGCAAAACATAGTTTCAACATAATTGATAAGGTCATCGCAGTATTTACCTATCATATCGTGAATACATATGTATTTTGTAACTTCAAAATCCTCGTTTCTGTATTTTCTTATTTTCATATAATTAGCTCCTGTTTTTATGATATTGCAATTATATCAACTAAATCTTTAAATGTCTATTTATTTTTAAAAGAATATGTGTTAAAATGCAAAAGAAAGGTTGTGATTTTTTGAAAACTATTAATACAGGTGTTTACCCCACTATGATAACACCTTTTACCGATGACAATAAAATTGATTTTAATGGTGTTCTTGAACTATTAAAATGGTATGAAAAAAAAGGTGTTGACGGAATTTTTGCTATATGCCAAAGCAGTGAAATATTCTTCTTGAGTTTTGAGGAAAGGTTAGAGCTTATAAAGTTTATAATGGCAAATAAGCCCGAGGGTATGAGTATAGTTGCCTCAGGTCATACTGCCGATGATTTGGATACCCAGATAAAAGAAGCAAAGGCTTTTATTGAAACAGGTATAGATGCTTATGTTTTTATTTCAAATCGCTTTGCTAAAGCTGATGAAAGTGATGATATACTTTTAAAAAATATGGAATATGTTGCTTCTCAGATTCCTGAAATACCTTTAGGTGTTTACGAATGTCCGTATCCTTATAAAAGAGAGCTTTCGCCCTATGTTTTAAAGAAAATGGCAGAAAGCGGAAGATATTTATTTATTAAAGATACCTGTTGCAGTATTTCTAAACTTAAAGAGAAACTTGATATTATTAAAGATAGCAGTATTATGCTGTTTAATGCTAACGCGGCAACACTTTCCGAAAGTATTAAGATGGGTGCACATGGTTATTCGGGTGTTATGGCAAACTTCCATCCGGAACTTTACTCTGCACTTATTAAGGCACATAAAGACGGTGATGACCAAAAAGCTGAATTTTTACAAAACCTTGTTGGTTATTTTTCAGTTACTGAATGCCAATGTTATCCGGTAAATGCTAAGTATTATGTCAGCCTTGATGGTGTTGATATAGGAATACATACAAGAACAAGAAGTGCTTCGGAACTTACTGAAAGCCGTAGACTTGAAATTGAGCAAATGTACGCTTTTACAGAGGAAATTAAGAATAAATATTGCTTATAAATGACAAAACTCCGACAATTACCAAAAAAGATAGTTGTCGGAGTTGCTTTTTAGATTTTTTTACCTTTTACATAAATTTCAATATTTTCTGTATTACCATCGAGCTTGTAATTTTTAATGTTGCCGTTTTCCCATTCAATGTCAACAGTAATGTTGCCCATAGCCTTTAAGCCTGTGATTTTACCGTTTTGCCAAGACGAGGGAAGTGCGGGAAGAATAAATATTTTACCCGGACGTGATTGTAAGAGCATTTCTGCGATACCTGCGGTGCAACCGTAGTTCCCATCAATTTGGAATGGTGGGTGCGCATCGAAAAGATTTGGATAAGTTCCGCCACCTCTGTAACGAACATTTTTAGCAGCAGGAACAGGGCGCAGCTGCATATCAAGAAGCTTTAATGCGTGGTCACCATCCCAGAGGCGAGCCCACATATTGATTTTCCAACCAAGGCTCCAACCCGTGCCATTATCACCGCGAAGCTCGAGAGAGCGAATGCAAGCCTGTGCAAGATCAGGTGTTTCATCAGGTGTGATTAACTGACCGGGATGAAGACCATAAAGATGAGATTTGTGTCGGTGCTCAGGTTCATGTTCTTTAAGCTCTTTATACCATTCGAGCATTTCACCGCGGCTACCAATTCTGAAGGGTAAAAGCCTTGGTAAAGCCTCTTTTGCTCTTTCGATATCTGAGTCATTTTCGCCGAGTATTTCAGCAGATTTAATAGTGTTTGTAAGAATTTCCTTAACAAGAGACATTGTCATTGTTGTTGTTTCAGAAAGGCTCATTGCAACACCATCAATTAAGAATTCGTTTTCAGGAGAGGTAGACGGGCACATAATAAGGTAGCCATCCTTGTCCTCAACAAGCATATCTAAAACAAATTGAATGCATTTTTTTAGAATAGGATATGCAGTTTCTTTTAGGTATTTTTCATCTAAGGTGTACAGATAGTGGTTAAAAACATGTTGGCAAAGCCAAACGCCACTCATTGGCCAGAACCCCCATTGGGCGTCACCACTGGCAGGGTCGCTGTAGCGCCATATATCAACATTATGATGACCACAGAAACCTCTTGCGTTATAAATATGCTTTGCAGTTTTTTCACCGGTTACTGATAAATCCTTAACTAAATCAATAACAGGTTGATTGAATTCTGTAAGGTTGCAGGGTAAAACAGGCCAATAGTTCATTTCTGTATTAATGTTAACTGTATAGTTTGAGCTCCAAGGAGGGCTTAATTTATCGTTCCAAATACCTTGAAGATTAGTTGCTTGGCTACCTGCTCTTGAACCTGAAATTACAAGATATCTGCCGAAATTAAATATCAGTGAATAAAGAGCTATATCTTCATCTCCGTTATTATGGTTGATAAGGCGTTTATCAGTTGGAATATTTCCTTTATTATTACTTCCCAGATTTATAGAAACCCGGTTAAAATACGAGGAAAAATCGTTAATGTGAGCATCTAATATATCGTTATAATTTTTTTCAGAAACCTCTTCTAATCTTTCGAGGCATGTGTTTTTAAATTCTTTTCCCTCAAGAACAGGGTGTTTATCAAAGCCATTGAAGGAGTTTTCTGTACAGAATACTATTGTTGCGTAGCTACCGCCGCAAACGGTTAAGGCTTTTGTGCCTGCAATAACCTTACCATCCGTTAAAACCTTTATTGCACAACGGAAGTGCATTCCTTGTTTTGCAGGTTCATCGGAATAAATGTTTTCATTCTTAAAAATTGGTAAATCAAGGTTACATGGTGAGTTTGAAGGGCATCTTCCATCCAAAATTAAAATACCATTTTCTATAAAAGCCGAACCTTTAAGCTTAGTTTTCAGGGCTACAGAGAATGAAACGGACCCCTTCTTATCTGCTTCAATATGGTCTATATAAGCATTATCAATCGCTGAAACAAATGCTTTTCTTATAAAGTTAACACCATTTCTTGTGTATTCGACAGTATTAACACCTGTTTCAAGGTTTAAGAATCTTTTGTAATTTTTTCGGGGGAGAATTGCTTTGTAATCTATTGAAATATCGCAAAGCGGCATATAAGCTTGGGAGCAGGTCGCTAAAACATCAGCTTCAATGATATCCTGACCCTTTCGGTATTCTCCTTTTAAAACAAGTTCGCGAGCTTTTAAAAAACTTTCGTTAGCATTTTTACCAAGAGTAGTTTCGCGAGGGTAGCCTGTCCAAAGAGAGTCGGAATTCATTGAAATTATTTCTTTGTCTGTTCTGCCATAAACCATTGCTCCTAAAAAACCATTACCTAAAGGCATTGCTTGAAGCCAGGTTTTAGCGGCAGTTTTATAAAACAGATTTTTTGAATCGTTAAGCATAGTAGCACCACCTAATTTTGTTTCGTATATTGTACATTAAAAAAAGAGTAAAATCAATATATTTTATGTTATAGGTGTTGTAAAAATTTGATTTGTATGATATATTACTTGTGTATTTTGGAAATTGGGGTGAAAAAATGAAAGCGTTTAATTCATTTTTCGATGAGAAACAGCTGGATTTTAATTCAACTGTTGATTACATGGTAAAAAAAATTACCGATATTTGTGAAAAAATCGGTCCTCGTGCTCCTGGTAGTTCAGCCGAACTTGAGGCACAAAAATCAATGGGTGAGGATCTAAAACAGTGGGCAGATAAGGTAGAGCTTGAAGATTTTACAGTTCACCGTCAGGCTTTTATGGGCTTTATTCCGTTTACTGTTGCGATGGCAATTTTAGCAACCGGATTCTTTTTCTTTTACCCCCTTATCAGTTTTATACTTACAATATTAGGATTTATTCCTCTTGTTCTTGAATTTGTAATGTATAAGCAATTTATAGATCCTCTGTTTTTTAGCCATCCCTCTCATAACCTTATTGCAACTCGCAGTCCTAAGGGTGAGGTTAAAAAGAGAATTATTCTTATAGCTCACGCTGATTCTCAATACGAATGGATTTTGAATTACAAATTGGGTGGAACAGGAATGAAACTTTTCCTGATTCCTGCAGTTGTTGGTCTTGTTGTTTGTTGCATTGCAAGCTTAATTAAAGGGATTGTAGTTGATTTTAAAGCAATTGAAACCGAAAGTGTGACCACCTTCTTCTTCATTGTCGGAATAGTTCTTTGTATTTTTATTATACCATACATAGGATTTCTTTTCTTCCAAAGTTATACAAAAAGCGTTCCCGGAGCTAATGACAACCTTTCCGGTTGCCTTTCTTGCATGTCGGTTTTAAAACTGCTCGATGAATCCGGAATCCGCTTTGAAAACACAGAGGTCAGGGTTATTCTTTCAGGTTCTGAGGAAGCAGGCCTTCGCGGAGCAAAGGCTTATGCTGAAGCTCATAAGCATGAACTCAGAGAGATTGAAACTGTTGTTGTTGCGTGTGATACAATGCGCGACCTTAAAGATATGGCAGTTTATGACAGAGATTTAAGCGGTACCTTGAAGCATGACAGTCAAGTTAAAGCTCTTGTTAAAGAAGCTGCTTTGAACTGCGGCTTAGATATTCCTTATTCATCAATTTATTTAGGCGCCTGCGATGCTGCCGCTTTTACCCAAAAGGGTATTAAAGCAACCGGTTTTGCCGCAATGGATCCTACTCCGCCAAGGTATTATCATACAAGGCTTGATTCACCTGAAACGCTTGTTCCCGAAGCCTTAAAAGTTGGTGCTGAGGTTCTTCTGGAAACTGTATGCCTTTATGATACAGAAGGTTTGAAATAATTATATTTTTGTGACCGTTCGCAAACGTGGGCGGTCACAAGTTTCAGTTTTAGGAGTGGAATAATGAATTACATTATTTTAGACCTTGAATGGAACAATGCTTATTGTAAGAAGAAAAAAGGCTTTATGAATGAAATAATTGAAATTGGTGCAGTCAAGCTTAATGATAAGTTGGAGCTTGTTGATACTTTTTCTATATTTATAAAAGCTCAATTGGGTAAAAAGCTCCATTCAAGAGTTAAAGCGTTAACTAATATTACAAATGATGATATCAGCACAGGAAAACCCTTTTCCCAAGCTATGTCTTTGTTTCGAAAGTGGGTTTCAAGTGAGGAAAACATCATTTTAACCTGGGGTGACACTGATATACGCGTTATGATAGAAAACTTCCGCTATTTTAACGGTATTTCATTTATTCCTTTTTTGAGTAATTATGTTAATTTACAGAAATATGCCCAAGCTTTCATGAACATATCTAAAGCAGAGCAAATTGGTCTTTCTCATGCAGCTGAAAAGCTTGGAATCAACTTTGAGAATTATTCACTTCACCGCGCCTTAGATGATAGCAGACTTACTGCTGATTTATTCAGAAAGATGTTTAATAAAAGCATGCTTGATTCATATACGCTTGTTTGTGATGCGTCGTTTTATACTAAGCTTACTTTTAAACCTAAGCCTATAACCGATATAAATAGTCCTCTTGTTGATAAATCAAAAATGCGTTGCATTTGTGATACCTGCGGAACACCATGCGAAAGAGTGTCGGAGTGGAGAATTGTTAATCACTCCTTCAGGGCGATATTTAACTGTAAGAAATGCAAAAGAAAGATTCGTTTTACAATTCGTTTTAAAGAGTATTATGACAGAGTAGATATAAAAACCTCTACAGTACCTTTTATAGAGAAAAAAGAGGTAATAAATGTTGTGGCGGTTGAAGCCCAGCAAATTGATACACAAGCTGTTAATTCGGAGGAAGAATAATGAATTATCCAATAAAATTACAACCTGTTTTTAAAGAAATTGTTTGGGGTGGCAATCGCCTTAAAAATGATTATGGTTTTAAAAGTGACCTTAATAATATTGCTGAAGCGTGGATGCTTTGCGCCAGAGAAGATGGTGATAATATTGTCGTTAACGGCGAATTTAAAGGAGCTTCTTTTAAAAATCTCGTTAAAGAAAAACCTGAGTTATTAGGAGAAAAAGGAAAAGAATATTCAGATTTTCCGTTGCTTATTAAATTTATAGACGCTAAGTCTGATTTGTCAGTTCAAGTTCATCCGGATGATGATTACGCCAAAATTCACGAAAACAGCTACGGAAAAACTGAGGCTTGGTATATTCTTGATTGCGACGAGGGTGCCCAGCTTATATATGGTTTTAAAAAGCCTATTACTCAGGATGAATTCAGAAAATCTATTGAAGATAACACTTTTCTTGAAAACGTTAACAAGGTAAATGTAAAAAAAGGTGATGTTTTCTTCATAAATGCAGGTACTCTCCATGCCATCGGTGGGGGTATTCTGCTTGCAGAAGTTCAACAGAATTGTAACACAACTTACCGCGTTTATGATTATGGAAGGCTTGTTGATGGCAAACCCAGGGAACTTCATATAGAAAAAGCAATAGATGTTACAGATACTGTTCCACCAACTCGCTCAGGCAATGCAGATGGAGAAAAAGTATATTTAAATGGTGCTGTTACTCAGGAGCTTTGCTCATGCGAATTCTTTAAAATGTCTACCATTGATGTTTCCGGTGAATATTCCTTTAGCGTTAGTAATGAAAGTTTTGTTTCTTTACTTGCGATAAAAGGTGATGGTAGTCTTACCTGCTGCGAAACAACTGTTGATATTTCTTCGGGAGACAGCATTTTTATTCCTGCAGGTTCCGGTGATATTTCTTTAAGCGGTAGCTTTGAGGTATTGGTAAGCACATTATAATTGAGAGGTTTATATGTCTTTATTAACTGCTCAAAATTTGACATTCGGATTTCTTGACGGCGTCTTATTTAAAGACGCCGCTTTTAAAGTGGAGGAAAACGATAGAGTTGGCTTAATTGGTGCCAACGGCACGGGAAAAACATCTCTATTCAAGCTAATAACAGGAGAGTATTCTCCAATAACAGGTGGTATTGTTCGTGGTAAAGATGTTAGAATAGGTTATATGGAGCAATATCTTGAATGCGACGATTCACAAACGCTTTATGATGAGGCGTTAACTGTTTTTTCTGATGTTTCGTTGATGGAAGCTGAGCTTGAATATGTTAATGAGCTTCTTTTGTCTCAAACTAGCGATTCATTGCTTGAAAAGCAGGAACGTTTAACAGAGGAGATTGAACGCCGAGGAGGATTGGTTTATAAAGCAAAAACTAAATCGGCATTAGTAGGTTTGGGATTTTCGGAAAGCGATTTAGATTTAAAAGTCAAATCATTAAGCGGTGGTCAGCGTTCCAAGCTTTCTCTTTGTAAGCTTCTTTTATCAAATGCAAATCTTTTGCTGTTAGATGAACCTACCAATAATCTTGATATTGATGCGGTAAATTGGCTTGAAGATTTTCTTTTAAAATATAAAGGCGCTGTAATTGTTGTATCTCATGATAGGTATTTTCTTGATAAAATTACTACTTCTACAATGGAAATAGCCCATAATAAACTTACTTTAATTAAAGGGAATTATTCTGTCTTTCAAAAAATAAAAGCGGAAAGAGAAATATTCATTGAGCGCGAATACGAGAAAAATATTGCAGAAATTAAGCGAATTGAAGGGATTATTGAGCAGCAAAAACGTTTTAATCAAGAGCGGAATTATATAACAATTGCTAGTAAGCAAAAACAAATCGAAAGAATTAAGGCTGATTTGGTTGTTCCTGAAAAAACCTTAAAAAGCGTGAATTTCAGTTTTAAAACTGAAGTTAGAAGTGGCGATGAAGTTGTAATTGTTGAGTCTCTCGAGAAATCTTTTCCGGGTAAGCCATTGTTTAAAAATTTTAATTTGAAAATTTTTAGGGATGAAAAAGTGTTTTTGTTAGGCCCTAACGGTTGTGGTAAATCAACATTTTTGAAAATTTTAAATAAGGAACAATTTCAGGATAACGGTTTGTTCAGGTTTGGCTCTAACGTTAAAATAGGCTATTTTGACCAAAATATTGACCGCCTTGATTCAGAAAAAACAGTGCTTGATGAGGTTTGGGATATGTATCGTTTCATGACAGAAACTGAAATCAGAAGCGCGCTTGCAATGTTTTTGTTCCGTGGCGAAGACGTGTTTAAAAAAGTTTCACTTTTGAGCGGTGGCGAAAGAGCTAAGCTTTCCCTTTTAAAAATAATGCTTTCAAAGCCAAATTTTCTTATGCTTGATGAGCCTACAAACCATTTGGATATTGTTTCAAGAGAAGTTCTTGAAAATGCTTTGTTGGATTTTAACGGAACTCTTCTGGTTGTTTCCCATGATAGATATTTTATAAATAAACTTGCAACTAAAACAGTTTATTTAACCCACAACGGTGCTGTAAATATTGATGGTAACTATGATGCATATCTATCTTTTAAAGAAATGCAGGAAAATATCACTAAAGAACAAACTCTAACCTCTAAAAAAAGTGGTGGTAACGATTATAAGTTAAAAAAGGAACAAGCGAGTATAGAAAGAAAAAGAAAAACAAGAATTGCTCGGCTTGAGGAAGAGATTTCTTTGAAGGAAGAACAAATTAAAGAAACCGAAAATCTTTTATTGAACCCTGAAATAACAGGGGATTATGAAAGACTTTTAAATGCAACAAATGATTTAGATTCATTAAAAACCGAACTCGAAGAAATGTATAGTGAATGGGAATTGTTGCAAGAGTAATATTTTTTATATCACCTGCATAATTATTTGCAGGTGATTTTTTATGGATAAAAATAAAAAGGATTATTTAGTTAAAACCCTTTGTTTTCAAACTGTTGTTTGCATTATGCTTTTTGTTATGCTTTTCGGATTTAAACAAACTAATAACAGTTTTTTTAACGATGTAAAAGAGCTTTTGGCTATTAAACTTTCAGAAAACATAACATTTAAAGAAGCTGTAGATGTTTTCAATTCATTTAAAGATACTGTCAACCCTATTTATGAGGAAAAAAGCGAAGAGGATGCTTCTTCACAAGATGCTTCTGAAGAGGAAACCGTTTTTGTTCCATTCGAAGAACCTTCACTTTCTGCTGAAATTAAGGCTGAAGGTGGATCAGATGTAACAGTGAAATCAAAAAATGATATTCCGAGCAACGTCAGTATTGCGCCATATAACCTTAACCAAAAAATGATAATGCCGGTTATCAACGGTAGAACTACTTCGCAATTTGGTGTTAGAAATCATCCTATAAGCGGTGATTTGCGTTTTCATGCCGGCATTGATATTGCTGCACCATTAGGAACGCAGATTTATTCTGCATTTGATGGTAGTGTTTATGAAGCTGATTATGATCGGTGGAATGGCAATTATATAAAAATTAAACACGACAATGGTATAATGACGGTATATTGCCATTGCGAAAAATTAAATGTAAAAAAAGGACAGGTATTGAGAGCGGGAGAGGTTATTGCAACTGTTGGGTCAACCGGCAGCTCTACTGGCCCTCATTTGCATTTTGAATTAAGGATAGATAATATTTCATACAATCCGGAAAGTGCGTTGAAAACGGCAATAAGTGCAGTTTAAAGTCAAAGGTACGGATGTTAAAATCAGTTTTACTTTTTTAGCTGCGTATTTAATTTTTATTAGTTTCTCAAATGGTAAAATATTCATTTAAAGTCGGAGGCCAAGCGGTCTTAG
>JAZUOA010000121.1:0-3270 GCA_045604445.1 Acutalibacteraceae bacterium | reverse complement strand
ATCTTCTCTTCTTGTCATACCTTTAACACCTCTGCCACCTCTGTGTTGAGTAGCAAATAAATCAACTGGTTGACGCTTGATGTAACCCATAGTTGTGTATGTGTACATACAAGTTTCTTCAGGTATAAGGTCTTCAATATCAACTTCACCGCTTACATTTTCAATAGCTGTTCTTCTTGGATCAGCATATTTGTTGCTAACTGCGGTAAGCTCCTCTTTAACAATGCTGAGAACTCTCTCATGAGAGGCAAGAATTTCTTCGTAATCCTTAATTTTTGCCTTTAATTCATTAAGCTCATTAGTGATTTTAAGAATTTCAAGACCTGCTAACTGACCTAAGCGGAAGGCAACAATAGCGGTTGCCTGAGGCTCATCAAAATCAAATTTCTCCATGATAGCAGTTTTTGCTTCTGCCTGACCGCCTTTACAAGCACGAATTGTTGCAATTATTTCATCAACAATATCAATGGCTTTAGCAAGACCATCAAGAATATGAGCTCTGTCTTTTGCCTTTTTTAAATCAAACTGAGTTCTTCTTACAATAACATTGCATTGGTGATCAATATATTTTTGAAGAATCTCTTTAAGAGTAAGTATTTTAGGCTGCCCATCATCAAGCGCAAGTAAAATTACTCCGCATGTTGATTGAAGCTGAGTATATGAATAGAGCTTATTAAGCACAACCTGCGCATTTGCATCGCGTTTAACATCAATTTCAATGTGCATACCTGTTTTATCGGAAGAATAGTCGTTGATATCAGAAATACCTTCAACTCTTTTATCTTTAACAAGGTCTGCAATTGATTCAATAAGCCTTGCTTTATTGACCATATAAGGAATTTCGGTAACAACAATTTTAAATTTACCGTTTTTACCTTCAACAATTTCGCATTTTGCACGAACAAGAACCTTAGCTCTACCGGTAGCATAAGCTGCTCTTATACCTGCTCTGCCCATTATAATACCGCCGGTTGGAAAATCAGGTCCCTTAATATACACCATAAGATCTTCAAGCTCTGCTTCAGGATTATCTATAAGGCAGCATACAGCTCCGCAAACCTCACCTAAATTATGAGGAGGAATGTTTGTTGCCATACCAACAGCAATACCCTGAGAACCATTAACAAGAAGGTTTGGGAACCTTGCAGGTAAAACAACAGGCTCTTTAAGACGGTCATCATAGTTAGGAGCAAAGTCTACCGTATTCTTTTCAATATCGGTAAGCATTTCCAATGCCATTTTGCTCATTCTTGACTCTGTATAACGATAAGCAGCTGCAGGGTCACCGTCAACAGAACCAAAGTTACCGTGGCCATCAACAAGCATATATCTCATTGAGAAATCCTGAGCAAGTCTTACCATTGCATCATAAACCGATGCGTCACCATGAGGATGGTATCTACCAAGAACAGAACCTACCGTATCGGCACACTTTCTGTATGCTTTATCGGGAGTAAGGTTATTCTCATACATTGTATAGAGAATTCTTCTGTGAACGGGCTTCAAACCATCTCGAACATCAGGAAGAGCACGGGAGGTTATAACGGACATTGAATAATCAAGGAATGCCGTTCTAACCTCTTTATTTATTTCAACATTAACAATTCTTTGATTTTCATAAGGGTCGGGCAGGTTATTTACACCCTGAGTGACCCCTTCTTTTTTCTCATTTAATTCGTCCATGTTTTAAATCCTCTTTATTCTATTAAATGTCAAGATTCTTAACGAATTTTGCATTTTTCTCAATAAATTCGCGGCGAGGTTCAACCTTATCACCCATAAGTATTGAGAATGTTTCATCGGCTTTCTCTGCATCCTCAACAGTTACCCTGAGCATAAGCCTTGTTGCAGGGTCCATTGTTGTTTCCCAAAGCTGAGCAGGGTCCATTTCACCAAGACCCTTATAACGCTGAATTGAGAAGCCTGTACCGATTTCTTCCATAATTTTATCTCTTTCCTCATCGGAATAAGCGTAGTGGTGCTTTTGACCTTTGCTTATTCTGTAAAGAGGAGGTTGAGCAAGATAAACGTGACCCGTTTCAATAAGCTGGGGCATATAACGGAAAAAGAATGTAAGTAAAAGGGTTCTGATATGAGCACCGTCAACGTCGGCATCGGCCATAATTATAATTTTATCGTAACGAAGCTTATTTATATCAAAATCTTCGCCTATACCTGTTCCTAAAGCTAAAACAACAGGTGTAAGCTTATCATTACCGATAACCTTATCAAGCCTTGCTTTTTCAACGTTGAGCATTTTACCCCAAAGGGGAAGAATAGCCTGAAACATTCTGTCTCTTCCAAGTTTTGCAGAACCGCCCGCAGAGTCACCCTCTACGATGTAAACTTCTGTTCTAACTGCATCTTTTTCAATGCAATCGGCAAGCTTACCCGGAAGATTTCCGCTTTCAAGAGGAGATTTTCTTCTGGCATTATCTCTTGCTTTTCTTGCTGCTTCTCTTGCTCTTGAAGCATCCAATGCTTTACTGAAAATTGCTTTTGCTTCTGAAGGATTTTCTTCAAAATAAGTAGACAGCTTTTCATAAACGCATTTAGAAACAAGGGGGGTGATATCGGTATTTCCTAATTTACCCTTTGTTTGTCCTTCAAACTGAGCTTCTGTAAGCTTAACGCTGATAACAACTGTAAGACCCTCGCGCACATCTTCACCCGAAAGATTTTTATCGTTATCCTTTAAAAGCTTAAATTTTCTTCCGTATTCATTAAATACTCTTGTTAAAGCAGTTTTAAAACCATTTTCATGAGTACCGCCATCAATTGTTCTTACATTGTTTGCAAAGCTTAAAATAAGCTCGTTATAACTATCGTTATACATCAAAGCAATGTTAGCTTCTCTGTCACCGCTTACTGCAGAAAATGCAATAGGTTTTTCATGAAGAGGTGAAAGACCTCTTTTATTTGTTTCAAATTCTACGAAAGAAGAAATACCGCCCTCAAAGCAATAAACCTCTTTAAATTCTTCTTCTCCGCGTTTATCTGTAAGAGAAATAGAAAGGCCTGCATTAAGGAAAGCTTGTTCTCTTAATCTTCTTTCAAGAACCTCATATTCGTAAACAGTTGTTTCTGTAAATATTTCAGGGTCAGCTTTAAATCTGATAAGAGTTCCTGTTTCCTCGGTATCACCTATTACTTTAAGGTCGCAGGTAGGCGTTCCTCTTTCAAATCTCTGATAATGAACATGGCCATCCTGAGAAACCTCAACTTCAAACCATTCTGAAAGCGCATTAACAACAGATGAACCAACACCGT
>JAZUOA010000120.1:0-10074 GCA_045604445.1 Acutalibacteraceae bacterium | reverse complement strand
ATTGCAATATTCAAAAGCGCGGATTTATCTGCACTTGTAATATCGGAAAAAGGATCAGGGTCAACCCCTACAACCCAAGTAAGAAAATCGGCATAATCAGTATAATCCACCGTTTCTTTATTGGTTTCCACCTTTGAAAGAGCAAAATTCACTATGCTGACAGCACCTGAAACCGCAAGGGCAAGCACTAAGAGACCTATTAAAAACGGCCATCTTTTTCTTTTTGTAACCTTTACAACTTCGCTCATAATTATTACCTACTATATTTTTTTCTGTTGCGTTCAGTGCGCCTTTCAAGGGCAGCCTTGCGCTCTCTTTCTTTTTGGCGGTTCCTCTTCTCCGCCTCTTTTTGCCTTAATAAAAGGTTTATTCTGAAAACAACTATAGTGCCGCCTATAACCTGAATAATATCGCACCCTGTTGCTTCGCTGAGCTTTTGTGCCAACTCCTTAGGTGATTCCGGAGCAGTTTCAAGATGAACCTTAATTTTAAAAAGCTCGCGTGTGTTAAAAGTATCTTCAATTTGCGCTATAACCGCATCGGTAACACCCTCTTTACCTATTTGAAAAATAGGGTCAAGACCATTAGCCTCTGCGCGAAGCTTTGCGCGTTCTTTACTTGTCATATAATAAACTCCTAATTATTCTCTGCTCCATTTTGCGCCCTGGGGTGTATCAAGAATTTTAATACCCTGAGCGGTAAGAGCATCGCGGATTCTGTCTGCCTCTGCCCAATTTTTTGCCTTTTTAGCCTCAGCTCTTAAGGCAAGCTGTTCTTCAACATACTTGGAAAAATCATCCTGAGCAGGTGCTTCTTCTTTCTCATTAAGTTTTTCAGCACTCTTAACAAGGTCCAGCGAAAGAACTCTATCAAACTCATTAAGAAGATAAGCCTTTGTTTTATCATTTGTTTTTTCTTTAAGCACATCATAAAGAGCTGTAACCGCTAAGGATGTGTTAATATCATTATCCAAAGCAGCCTTAAATGAACCTTCAAGCTTTTCTATTGCCCCTTTATCCAATTCATCGCCTTCAACGGGTTTAAGAGCTGCAATCTTTTTTATAAGCTTATCATAAGCAGTTGCCGCACCATCAAGGTTTTCATAAGAAAAAACAAGCTGCTTTCTATAGTGGGATTGCAAGCAGAAAAATCTGTACGCAAGGGGATTATAACCCTTTTCTTCCAAAAGCGAAACTGTAAGAAATTCACCCTTAGATTTGCTCATTTTGCCTGAGTTTGTGTTAAGATGCAAAACATGGAACCAATAATTGC
Organism: Acutalibacteraceae bacterium; assembly: GCA_045604445.1. Taxonomy (GTDB): domain Bacteria; phylum Bacillota; class Clostridia; order Oscillospirales; family Acutalibacteraceae; genus DTU089. The sequence continues at coordinate 8,802 of JAZUOA010000120.1, read as the reverse complement.
ACCATTTGTGACCAACATACGCCTCACTCTGAGCAATTTCGTTTGTATGGTGGGGGAAAGCATTATCTATACCGCCACAGTGTATATCCATATACTCGCCCAAATGCTTAAGGCTTATTGCAGAGCATTCGATATGCCAACCCGGATAGCCAACTCCCCAAGGAGAATCCCATTTAAGAGCTTGTTCTTCAAACTTTGACTTTGTAAACCAAAGAACAAAATCGTTTTTATTGCGCTTGTTTGTATCCTCTTCAACGCCCTCGCGCACTCCAACCATAAGCTCTTCGCTATCGTGTTTATTAAATACGTAGTATTCATCTAATTTTGAAGTATCAAAATAAACATTTCCGCCAGCAAGGTAAGCAAAGCCTTTTTCCAAAAGGCCTTCTATCATTTTGATAAATTCATCAATGCAGTTTGTTGCCGGCTCAACAACATCAGGAGTTTTAATATTGAGCTTTGCACAATCAGCAAAAAAAGCATCTGTATAGAATTTTGCAATATCCATAACAGATTTGTTTTCTCTTTTTGCTCCTTTGAGCATTTTATCTTCGCCTGTGTCAGCATCGCTTGAAAGGTGGCCAACATCTGTAATATTCATTACTCGCTTAACATCATAGCCACTGTAACGAAGGTATTTTTCGAGAACATCCTCCATAATATAGCTGCGAAGATTACCTATATGAGCAAAATGATAAACTGTAGGTCCGCAGGTATACATATTAACCTTACCGGGTACATTTTCTTTAAAATCTTCTTTAGTATGCGTAAGTGAATTGTAAAGTTTCATAAAATCACCTTATTTAGAAAAATCAATGAGCTTAATTGACTGCTTAACATAAATTACGCCTGAAATAACGCAAAGAATAGCAGTTACCCACAAAAGTCCGTTTGAAACGGCAGAAAGAGGGAATTTCTCACCCAGAATACCACAGTAATTAAGCTCTGCAAGAATCATAATTACCAGAGAAAAAACCATTTGTGAGATAGTTTTCAATTTACCGTATATATTTGCAGGTATAACAATACCCTGAGCTGTTGCAACAAGCCTGAATGATGTGATAGTAAATTCGCGAAGAAGCACTATCATAATAATCCATATATTGCAAAGACCAAACTGCATAAACGCAAGAAGCGCCGCAGTAGTTAAAATTTTATCGGCAACGGGGTCTGCAAGCTGACCGAAAACCGTAACAATCTGCTTTTTTCTTGCAATTTTACCATCGAGAAAATCCGTAAAAGAGCCAACTGCAAAAATTATCAAGCCCCAAAGATAATGATGGGAAATATTGCTTAAAAACACCGCAAGAAAAATGGGAGTAAGGATAATTCTTATTACAGTAAGTTGATTTGGAACATTCATATTCTTCATACTGCTTCACCAATGAGCGAATACTCATCCTTATCAAATATTTCAACAGGAACAATGTCACCATCATCGATTCTGTAGCCCGATGTAAAAATAATCGTGTTATCTATATCGGGAGAATCCATATAGCTTCTGCCATAGTAGCTGTCGGTATACGGGTCATAACCCTCAACAAGAACATCAAAGGTTTTTCCCATGCATTGCTCTTGCTTTTTCTCATTTATTCTGAACTGTTGATCCATAATAACCTCGGCGCGTTCTGCTGCTGTTTCGGAATCAACTTGGTTTTCAAAATCATAGGCAGGGGTACCCTCTTCGCGAGAGTATGCAAAGCAACCAACCCTATCAAGCTCTGCTTCGTTAACAAACTCGGAAAGAATTGTAAAATCATCCTCAGTTTCACCGGGGAAGCCTGTAATGAAAGTAGTTCTTAAAACAACATCGGGAATTTTAGCTCTTATTTTTTCAACAAGCTCAATAAGACTTTCTTTGTTTCCGCTTCTGTTCATAGCCTTAAGAATATCACCTGAAGCATGTTGCATCGGTATATCAATGTAATGACACACTTTTTCATTTTGAGCAATTGCTTCTAAAAGCTCATCAGTAATTCTGTCGGGGTAGCAATAAAGAAGCCTTATCCATTGAAGCTTTTCAATTTTATTAAGCTCGCCTAAAAGCTCGGGTATTTTTAATTCTCCGTAAAGGTCTTCACCATATCGGGTTGTATCCTGAGCTACAAGAATAAGCTCTTTAACGCCTTTTTCACAAAGCATATTAGCTTCTTCTAAAACATCCTCAATTTTACGGCTCCTGAAATCACCTCTTATATAAGGAATTGCGCAATATGAGCATCGATTGGAGCAACCATCTGCAATTTTAAGATATGCAGTGTATTCGGGTGTTGTAAGAATTCTGCCACCGTTAAGAGGAAGTTTTTCTTTTTCAGGGAAATTGCTATAGGCCTCTTCGCTTTCAAAAAGAGCATCGCAAGCGGCAACAATATCGTCATTTGCGCCTATACCTATAACACCATCCACCTCAGGAATTTCAGTGAAAACCTCGTCTGAATAACGCTGAGCAAGGCAACCTGTAACAAGTATTTTTTGAAGCAATCCATCAGTTTTCAGGTCTGCCATTTCAAGAATTGCATCAATACTCTCTCTTTTTGCATCCTCAATAAAGCCACAGGTATTAACAATAACAACATCTGCTTTATCAGCCTCTTGAACAAGGATATACCCTGCATCAACAAGCTTTTTCAGCATTATTTCTGCATCAACCTGATTTTTAGGGCAACCAAGGCTTATCATACCAACTTTTCGTGACATAACACTTACCTCTCTATCAAACATCCATATCACATTCGCGGAATGCCGCTTTTATATCGTGATATGAATATCCCATTCTTATAAAACGGTTAACAAGTTTTTTTCTGTCTTTTTCAGTTTCCGTTTTATTTTCGTATTTTGTCCTTAACATTTCTATAATACGCAAAATCGGCTCATTGTCAAGTGTTTTCAATGTAATAGAGGCAATTTCGCCCTCAATTCCCTTAGCTTTCAGCTCATAAGATATCCTTCTAATATCATATTTTTTCACATCAAAAAGATACCTTGAATATTCCCGGGCAAAGGCTTCATCATCAATATAGCCCATATATTCCATTTTATCTATTGCGCGCTCTGCGGCAGGTGCCCCGTATTTCAATTTCAGTTTATCAAAAATTTCTTTTTTTGAATGGGCTCGCATAGAAAGATATTGAACACCCTTCTCATAAGCAAGGCGAAAGCCTGCCTCCTCTTTCAAGGAAGCAAGCTCTTCTTCTGAAATTTCCTGACCCTCTTTAAGCTTTAAGCGATACCAATAATCATCATAAAGCGTAAGGGTATAAGCTCCGTCTATATATATATGAACCTTATTGCCCAAACCGGGCTTAGAAGTAATAATCATTATTCATCATCTACGGCAATGTCAATTTTTGCCCTTGCCTTTTCTTTTGTTACAGGCTCTGCAGCAGGGGCAGGAACAGCCTGCTCTCGCCTTGTAATGGGATTTCTTGCAGAAATAAGCGCTTTTATGCCTTCGCGAACCTTACCCTCGATTTCTGCACAGAATTCGGGATTAGATCGGATATATTCCTTAACATTATCCCTACCCTGACCCAAGCGCTCCTCGCCATAGTAGAACCAAGCACCGCTTTTTCTGATAACATCCATTTTAACTGCAAGGTCAAGCATTTCACCATATTTTGAAATACCCTCACCATACATAATATCAAATTCGGCTTCTTTAAAGGGAGGAGCAACCTTGTTTTTAACAATTTTTGCTCTGGTTCTTGAACCTATAAACTCATTACCGGCACCCTTTAATTGCTCAATTCTTCTTACGTCAATGCGAATTGAAGAATAGAATTTCAAAGCTCTGCCACCTGTTGTTACTTCGGGATTACCGTAAATAACACCAACCTTTTCACGAAGCTGGTTAATGAATATAACAACCGTATTTGAGCGGGAAATTGCTCCGGTAAGTTTTCTCAAAGCCTGCGACATAAGGCGAGCGTGAAGACCAACATGGCTATCACCCATTTCACCCTCAATTTCTGCCTTCGGAACAAGAGCAGCAACAGAGTCAACAACTATAACATCCAGGGCGCCTGAACGAGCAAGGTATTCTGTTATTTCCAAAGCCTGCTCACCATTATCAGGTTGAGCAACAAGCAAAGAATCAATATCAACTCCTAAAGCAGCAGCGTAAACAGGGTCAAGAGCGTGCTCTGCATCTATAAATGCCGCTTCGCCGCCCATTTTTTGGGCTTCTGCAACAACATGGAGAGCAAGAGTTGTTTTACCTGAACTTTCAGGACCGTATATTTCAACAATTCTGCCACGGGGAAGACCACCGATGCCGGTTGCCGCATCAAGAGCAATTGAACCGGTTGGGATAGCCTCAATGCTCATGCCTGCATTTTCTCCCAAGCGCATAATCGCACCTTTACCGAAGTTTTTCTCTATCTGAGAAAGCGCCGTATCAAGCGCCTTGCTTTTTTCATTTTTTTCTGCCATTGCCATAATATTATATATCCCCTTTCGAGTGTACAAATGTTCGGTTTTGCTACATTATATAATATAAATACTGAAAAATCAAGCAATTTTCAAAAAAATATCAGCAAAATCCGTTAATAATATGTAAAAGTTCATAAAATCGGTCTTTTTCAAAAAAAAGACTTGCATTTGCAGTTGAAAGGTGGTATTATACGTTCGTTGTCTTATGTTTAGACGTTTCCGATTATATTTAGAAGGAGGTGCAGCTCAATGGCAAAATGCGAATTTTGTAACAAAGAAGTTGCTTTCGGCATTAAGGTTTCCCACTCTCACAGACGTTCAAACAGAACCTGGAAGCCCAATGTTAAACGCGTAAAGGCTATCGTAAACGGCTCTCCCAAAAGAGTATATGCTTGCACACGCTGCTTGCGCTCCGGTAAGGTTACTCGTGCTGTTTAATCGTTTAACCAATGCTATTTAAAGCAAAAGTATAGCCCCGAAGCTTGGCTTCGGGGCTTTGCTTTTTATTGCGTTATACCAAAAGTTGTCAACATTTTTGTATAAACATTCCAATTGAATTTAATCGTTATGTAATATATAATATAATTAGTTTATTATGATTTTGAACGGAAGTGATTCTATAAAATGAAAAAACACCTTTGCATAGTGTTAAGCATTGTTATTTTGCTTTCCTTGGCATTTATGCCTAATAATGTTGCTGTTGCGGAATATGAAGAAACTCCAATTGCCCAAAGCGATGAACCCGTAATTCCCGATGAAAGCGAATTTACATATCGCGCTATTCCCATTAACAATCCTACCAGAGTTACAATAACCAAATATACCGGCTCTGCTACAAAAATTATTGTTCCGGAAACCTTAGGCGGATATCCTGTTCAACTGATTTCCGCCAATGCATTTTCAGGGAACGAAAACATCTCATATATCAAACTCCCTAAGAACTTAATAACCATTCCGGGCAGCGCATTTTCAAAATGCACCTCGTTAACCGAAATTGATGTTTCCGAAGGAAATGAAAGATATGCCTCTATTGATGGTGTTCTTTTCGGAAAAGAAACCGACGAATCAAGCGAAAATTACGGCAAGCCGGTTACCCTTCGCATTTTCCCCACAGGAAAAAGCACGAAATACACTATCCCCTACGGTACCGAAGCTATCGGTAGCTATGCATTCTCCCACTGCTATAATCTTACGGATATAGCTATGTATAATACCGTAACAGAAATCAGTGCTTATGCATTTTACTATTGCTTCAGCCTTGAAAATCTCAAGCTAAGCGATAATTTAAAATCAATTGGTGATAAAGCTTTTGCTAACTGCGATTCTCTTACAAGCCTATCCCTTCCGGCAACATTAACAAAAATCGGTACAGATGCCTTTTTGGGCGGAATAGATTCGAGTGACAACAAATTCTACTATTTCACCGATGGTGTTAAATGCACAGTTGATTCTTATGCTTATGATTATCTTGTAAGCCAACACCTTCCCTTAGAAGTTATAATACAAAAGCATCGTTCGATTACTGATATTTCAACAGGAATCACCTTTACTGATGCCTACTCCATCTTACCTGAAGATAAATATTTTGACATAAGCGTTGAACCTGTTGAAATAAATAAAATTCAAGCTCTCCTGCCTGTAAGATATGCTGAAGCCTTTGCTTATGATATAAAAATAACCGATGAAAACGGTGCAACCTATACGCCTAAAGGTCATTTTGTTATAAGCTTTGATGAAATAGGGGAAAATGCTATCCCCAATGCAACAAAAATTTATAAATTAACCGAAACAAGAGCAATTTGCATAAACGGCTCCCCCAATACACCATTTATCGGTGCTCAGGTTACTGCCACAGGAAGATTTGCAGTTCTTGTTAATAACGATTTTTCAACACAAGGCGATATCGACGGCGACGGAATTATTACCCTTTACGATGCCAGAACCGCCCTTTATGCCGCAACGGGTTTAATCACTTTAACAGATGAGCAAAAAGCATCTGCAAATGTTGATAACTCCAAAGACGGAAAAATTTCAACAAATGATACAAGATTGATTCTTCGCCACGCGGCAGGAATAATCAATGAATTTTAGGAGGTTTTTTTATGATAGGTATCGGTAAATATAAGGTTTCAATCGACCATATGTTTTTTAAAGGCGATGCAATCTTTGAAATTGAATATGAAAATGGTAAATATGAATTTGAAATTGAAATTGATAATGCCGATTTTGATTTTGATATTGATATTACCGAAGCAGAAGAGGATGAAAACACCCTTTACGCAAAAGCTACCGTTGCCATCCTTCCCGGAAAAACCATTGATATAACCCTTACATTTGAAGACGATAAATGCAACGGCTTCCTTAAAATCCCCTTCGTAGGGAAAATCAAAATCAAGGATGCAATAAAAATATAAACTTTCCAATACACCGTTTTACTTTCCGGTAAAACGGTGTTTTTAAAGGAGCATTTTTGTGGCAGAGAAAAAGAAACAGCAGCTACCCGAATGGTTCAGGCTGGATAATGCCGCCTCCATTTTTCCGGGGCAAAACACAAACACCTGGTCAAATATTTTCAGGTGTGGCTTTGAATTGAATGAACCTGTTGAGCCTGAGCTTCTGCAAAAGGCGCTTGAAAGAGTTCTTCCCCGCTTCCCTGAGTTTGATGTAAGAATCCGAAAGGGGCTTTTTTGGTATTACTTCGAAAAAAACCCAAACAAAGCGCCCCCTGTTATGCCTGATATTAAAAACCCTTGTCACCGAGTTAAATTCAAGGAAAATCTGGGATTTTTATTCAGGGTTTATTATCGCTCAAACAGAATTTCGGTTGACTTATATCACGCTTTGACCGACGGCTACGGTAACGCGGCTTTCACAAGCACTCTCGTTGCTGAATACTTGCGACTCAAGGGTTACAGCATCCCCTGCGGCGGTATGGTTTATGATATAAACGAGGCTCCTAAAAAAAGTGAGCTCGAGGATTCCTTTGCTAAAAACGCAACTTCAAAGGGCAAGCTTAAAAGAAGCGATAAATGGGTTTACCATGCAAAAGGAACAAAGCTCCCTCGCCACTTTGTTAATATAACCTCAGGCACAATGTCTTTTAAACAAGTTCACGATTTAACGGCTTCCAAAGGCGTAACCATAACAGAATTTTTTGCAGCCTTGCTTTTAGATGTTCATTGCAAAAAGCAGCTTCGTGAAAACAAAAAGCTTAAAGAGGTTTCCGTTCAGATTCCTATTGATTTAAGAAAAATCTATAATTCTGAAACCTTAAGAAATTTTACTATCTGCCTTAGAGTTAAGGTTGACCCTAATTTAGGTGAATACAGTTTCGATGAATTATTAAAACAGGTATCCTTGCAATTGCGCCTTGCTAATGATGAGAAAAAACTTAACGCTATGATAACCGCTAATATGGGTCTTGAAAGAAATCCTGTTTTAAAATATTTACCACTTGCAATTAAGGATTTAGGCGTTGGCGTTTCTTTCCTCATTACAGGAGAACAAACCACCACATCCCTGCTGTCAAATGTAGGATTGATTCGTTTACCCGAAGAAATGCTTTCCCACATTGAAAAGCCCTTATTTATGCCGGGTCCCGGAAAGCTTAATGCCGCAAGATGCGGAATCGGCACAATTGGGGACAAGCTGGTTTTCTCAATTACAAATATTTATAAAGAAAATGATATTGAGAGAGAATTTTTCAAAGCTTTAGTCAAAATGGGTATCCACGTTAAAATTGAAAGCAACAGAGAATAGAGGTAGAAAAATGTCTTATTGCGTAAATTGCGGTGTTGAGCTTGATGAAAGCGCAAAAAAATGCGTGCTATGCGACACACCTGTATATAACCCAAACAATAAACAGGAAAAGGATGTTCCGCCACCATATTCCGAAATCCCGATAATTCCTGAAAAGGTAAAGGAGCGCTTTATTGCCCTTATTATTACATTTGTAATCCTTGTCCCAAACATAGTCTGCATGCTTATAAACCTGTTTTTTCAACCCGAACACCTTTGGTTTATATATATAGCTTCGTCTTCCTTCTTATGCTGGGTGCTGTTTGTTTTACCATTTCTGGCAAATATAAAAAGACCGTATTTGCTTTGGGCTTTTGATACTGTTTCAGTTGCATTATATGTATTTGTTTTTCACGCAAACAATTTAGGCGGAGAAAAATGGTATTTTCAAATTGCACTTCCCTTTATTGCAATATGCGCCCTCAGCGTTCTTTACTTTATCCGTTGGATAAGGCAGAGAAAGCGCCATTGGACCTCGAAGATTCTTCATATTTTCATTGATCTTGTTATCTGCCTTACGACTCTCGGTATATGCTTCCTATTAAGCGACCATACCATTAAAGGAGAAATCGT
>JAZUOA010000119.1:0-10135 GCA_045604445.1 Acutalibacteraceae bacterium | reverse complement strand
TTATTCTCTACAAATACTGTTAACTGTTTAAGTGACATTTCTTTGCCCTCCTTAATCTATAAGCTTACGCTTATCAATAACACGAACAGCCTTACCTTCGCTACGAACAATTGATTTAGGCGCAACTAAAGTAACTTTTGCAGAAATACCAAGCATTGAACGAAGACCATCAACAATTTCTTTTTGTCTACGGTCTATTTCGCCCATATTATCAGTAAACATTTCAGGCGTCATTTCAACCTGAACATCAAGCGTGTCTGTATTATTAACTCTATCAACAATAATCTGATAATTTGCTGAATAACCTTGATTGAGTAAAACTGTTTCAATCTGAGATGGGAATACATTAACACCGCGGATAATAAGCATATCATCACTTCTGCCCATTGGTTTACACATTTTAACGAAAGTTCTTCCGCAGGAGCATTTTTCTCTGTTAAGCATGCAGATATCACGGGTGCGATAACGAAGAAGAGGAAATGCTTCCTTTGTAATTGAAGTAAATACCAATTCGCCTTTTGAGCCTTCAGGAAGAACTTCACCGGTTTCGGGGTCAATAATTTCAGCGATAAAGTGGTCTTCGTTTATATGCATACCGGACTGAGCTGAGCATTCAAAAGAGACACCGGGACCTGACAATTCTGTTAAACCATAAATATCATATGCTTTGATACCAAGAGTTTTTTCGATATCTCTGCGCATTTCTTCACTCCATGCTTCTGCGCCAAAAATACCGGCTTTAAGAGGTATTTGATCAGGTGTAAGCCCCATTTCTTTCATACTTTCGCCTAAATACGCTGCATAAGAAGGAGTGCAGCAAAGAATGGTTGCAGAAAGGTCTTTTATAAACATTATTTGACGCTCAGTGTTACCGGAAGATGTTGGAATAGTAAGGCAACCCACCTTATGGCTACCACCATTTAAACCGGGACCACCTGTGAAAAGACCATAGCCATAAGAAACCTGGCAAACATCTTCGTTAGTACCGCCAACAGCCATTATAGCGCGTGCGCAACAATCTTCCCATAAGTCAATATCATTCTGAGTATAAAAAGCAACAACTCTTTTACCTGTTGTTCCTGAAGTTGATTGAATTCGAACGCATTCCGATAAAGGTTTGGCTAAAAGACCATAAGGATAGCATTCGCGTAAATCGTCTTTAGTAACGAATGGTAACTTATGTAGATCATCTCTGCCTTTAATATCATCAGGTGTAACACCTGCTTTTTCCATTTTTGCACGATAATAAGGAACATTGTCCCAAACATGCTTTACTTGCTTTACGAGACGTTCATCTTGCCAAGCCTTTATTTGTTCGGGCGAAGCAGTTTCAATCTCCGGTTGATAGTAACGTTCCATAAACATCCTCCTTGGATAACGAATAAAAATATACAGCAAACATCAAAATAATGAATATTTACACGAAATATTATAAAACTGTTGAATAATATTGTCAATAGACATGCATCAATTTGATTTGTTTTTAGTTAAGAGTGATGAGAAAAAAGCTCTTATCAAGGATGCTGCAATTATTCCACCGGCAATGCCAACTCCAACTGTTAAAGTTGTTAAGAAGTGTTCAGCTGCCAGATCATTATTTTTAGAAAGCAAATTGCTCATTGTATAATAAAGCGTACCACCGGGAACAAGAGCAATGCAACCGGGCAAAAGAAAAACGGTAGTAGGTGCTTTGCAAACTCTTGCAAAAATTTCTGAAAGTAACGCAACAGCAAATGCTGCAATTGCGTTAGGTAAAAACGCACCTACAAAAACAGTTGAAAAAGAAAAATAACAAATACACGCAACAAAACCACAAATTGTAGCAAAAGGCCAAAGCTTAACTTTCATTTTGAATATTATTGCAAAACCTAAAGTACTGATAGTACCCGCTACTATCCTCAAAAACAATTCATCCATCAGAATATACCTCCGAAAACAATAATCGCAACAATAAAGCCGAAGGCCACCATAACTGCTACTAAGCTTGCTTGAACCAATTGAATAACACCTGAAACAGTATCACCAAAGAGCAAATCTCTAACGGCGTTACCAAAAGCCAGTCCCGGAATTAAAAGCATAATTGTACCAATCATAACCATATCTATGTTTTCGCCTATTCCAAAATGAACAAGCAACAGAGCACACATTGCACCAATAAATGATGCTGCAACGGTGTAAAACATCTGACTACTTGATTTTACCTTGTGCAAATTTATTACAGAAACAACAAAACCTGCAATAGCAGCAGCTAAACCATCCCAAAGAGAACCGCCAAAAAAAACCGCAAAACCTCCAGCGGCAATAATTCCGCCTATCAGAGACAAAAGCTTTGGAAAAGGTTTTTTATTTAAAGCAACAGCAATGTTAGAATCCACTTCATCCAGGGATATGTTACCGGAGCAAACATCGCGAGAAAGTTTATTCATTGCATCAAGTTTATACATATTATTAGATGTTTTATATATTCTGCGAACTTGAGAAGATGTAGTTCCATCACTCAAACGAATGCCGGCTATTACAAGAGAAGGTAAAGCAAAAACGTCAGTGTGAACAGCCCCATAAGCACTGCAGATGCGAGTTATAGTATCTTCAATTCTATGGGGCTCACCGCCACAACGCAAAATATTTTCGCCAATATCGAGCGCCTTACTTAGAATGTATTCCGCTGTGTATAGTGATGCATCATTTAAAACAACTCTGTTGATATCAGATGTTTTATGATTTTTTTTATTCAAAGTTTTTCACCAACTTTAAAATTTGTTTTTTCTGAATTCAATATAATCTTGCAAAATAAGCTCTGCTGCAACTGCATCCACAACATTTTTACGTTTTTTTCCGCGAACGTTGTTTTCATTTAAAATTCTGTGAGCAGAAACGGTTGTAAGCCGCTCATCCCAGAAGACGATCGGAGTATCAGTTTTGTTTTTAATTAACTCCCCTAATTCTTTGCAGGCACTTGCACGAAATCCTTCAGATCCGTCCATATTTTTCGGAAGACCAATAACAATTTGTTCAGCTCGTTTTTCAAGGGCAATTTCTAAAATTTTATCGGCAAGTGTATCGCTATTCCATTCTGTGATAACTGTAACAGGCGATGCCAACATTTCGAGTTTATCACAAATTGCAATACCTGTTCTTTTATCACCATAATCAACTGATAATATAATCATATAATAACCTCTAAAGAGGCTGATAGAAAAACTATCAACCTCTTTCATTAAATTATTCTGTAGCAGTTTCAGTAACAGGCTCAGTTGTTTCCGGAACAGTTGCAATAGCCTCTGTTGTTTCCGGCAACGTTGTAGCTACCGTTTCAGTAGGTTTAGTTGTAGTTACAACTGTAGTAGGTTTCTTAGGCGCTGTTGTTTTTTTGTTATTATTTTTATCTTTTTTGGTTGTTTTCTCAGTAGTTGAAGCTGAAGGAGCTGTAACCTCGTCAGGAATTTCTGAACCTATCGCATGAATCATAGCACAGTTTTTGCACTTAGCAGGAACATTAGAGGATTTATAATAACCCGTAGATGTTTTTGCACATCCCGCTGTTGCAATATCACCGGAAATAAGGCAGTATTTTCTTGCAACAACACCGCTTGCGCTTGGGTAAGACATATATTCTAAATCATCATGAACCTCGTTCATAATTTCGCGGAATATTTTACCTGCGGGGTTACCTGAAGTGTTTCTGATGGCTTTAGGTTGGTCGTAGCCATACCAAACTGAAGCAACATAATAAGGTGTGCCACCAACAAACCAACGGTCTTTATCATCGCTTGTAGTACCTGTTTTAGCAAAAGTTTCAAAGCCGTTTACACCATAGCCACCGGCAGTACCGCCTGTAACAACAGTTCTTAGAAGTTGGCGCATAACTCCTGCTGTGCTTTCGCTAATAACCTGTTCTCCTTCATCATTTCCTGATTTCAGCAAGGTTTCAGTACCATCGTTATTAGTTACCTTATAATAACAATAAGGTTCAAAGTAATAACCATTGTTACCAAATATAGCAAAAGCCGCGGTCATTTCGAGAGTCGTAACACCTTCGCTGGTACCACCAACGCAAAGTGAGGAGAAGTTGCCATCATAATCGGGATCATCTTCATCTGTAACAAGAGTGGTAAACTTTAAATCATCAACAAGGAAATCAAAGCAGGTATTTAAGCCTACCCTTCTCATTAATTGAGCGGGAACGGTATTCAATGATTGTGCCAAAGCAGACTGAACAGTTACAAAATTCTTTGCCGAACCATATGATCCGCCATAGTTAACCGGCCATCGTGATGATCCAAGCCTTATACCATAGTTTTGCACTTTTGTTGACCAAGTAGCAACATTGTTTTCAATAACAGGGGCATAAACAGAAATGGGTTTAATAGATGAACCCGGCTGACGTGGTGAATCTGTTGCACGGTTAAGACCGCGGAAAGTATCTTTTTCTCCTGCTCCACCGACCATTGCAACTACTCTACCGCTATAATCCATTATGGTTATAGCAGATTGAACTGCCGGATTTTCTTTTGTGTTTTCTTCATCAGGGAAGGTTTTTCTTTTTACATATACTTCTTCTGCAGCAGCTTGGATATCCATGTCAACAGCTGTATAAATTCTCAAACCACCAAAGAAAACTTTCTTCCAAGCTTCTTGATAAGTTAAATCATATTCTTCCTGAAGATCTTCAATAACACTATCAATTACATATTCTACATAATATGAGGATTTTTCTGAATCAGTTTTATCTGTGAACTTAATATCATCTTCAGTATAGTTAGTATCATCCTCTTTATCGTTCTTGGTTACCTGGCTACCTTTATAATTTTCACTGTTTGTAAAAATAAGCTCATATTCCATAGCCTCATCGTATTCTTTTTGAGTAAGGCTACCCTGTTCAAGCATACATTTCAAACAAAATTGCTGACGAGGAATGTTATTTTGAGGTTCAGTAAGTGGGTCATAAATAGCAGGTGCTTTTGTAATAGAGGCAATTACTGCACATTCGGCTGCATTTAAATCCTCAACATTTTTACCGAAATACTTTTCTGCTGCAGTTCTGATACCATAACAGCCATTACCAAGATAAACTGTGTTAAGGTAAAATTCCATTATTTGCTTCTTAGAATAAAAACGCTCAACATTCAAAGCATTCAGAATTTCATAAAATTTTCGTGAAACAGTTCTGCCATCTTCTTTTGTTAAGTTTTTGATTAACTGCTGAGTAATAGTTGAGGCTCCGCGTTCAAATCCAGAAGAAACAACACCAAAAACAGTTCCGTACCAGTCAACACCATTATGCTCATTAAAGCGTTTATCCTCAAGATCACGGAAAGCATTTATCATTTCCTTTGGGATATCTTTATAGTCAATCCACACGCGATTTTGAGCACCATGAAGACGTAGAAGTTCTACAAGCTCCTTGTTGGAATCATAACCATAAATGATACTTGTTTGCTCTTGATTTGCTTTGTACTCCTCAAGGTCAATTTTCTTTTCACCATTTACATATTCGTCTGCAAATTTATAAACATAAGTGCAGGCAACTGTTCCGCAAATAATAGCAATCACAGCCAAAACTGAAACAATTGTTAAAGCTTTTTTTAGCTTTGGATGTTCCTTGCGGGGTTTTGAAGATTTAGATTTTCTTTTAATAAAGGGTATCTGAAATCCACCTGGTTTTTTTGTCATAGAGGATAACCTCCTTTTTTATTAAGTGAAATTTATATAAAAGTAATTAACTTTAATAACTTAAAAATTATGGCATATTTTCAATTATTGTCTGAGCAACAGCCATATCAAACGGAGTTGTTATTTTAATGTTATAATCGCTTCCCTCCACTAATCTTACTCTGTAACCCCTGTCGTTAAAAACAGAAGCAACATCAGTGAAGCTTTCTAAATCTTCATCAGATAAAGAATTTATCAGATTATTTAATTCCTTTAACCTGAAACTCTGGGGAGTTTGAACTCTGTAAAGCTCGCTTCTCTTTAAATTGTCAAACTCAGCCTCAACAGAAACTGAGCGGATAATAGAGTCATAAACAGGCATAACGGTATTTGCTGCACCGCATTCTTCAACCGCAGTAATATTATCCCTTATAATTTTAGAATTGATAAAAGGTCTTACTGCATCATGCGTTAAAATAACATCACTATCAGCTATGTTATAATTTTCTATTAAAAAACGGCAACCATTTTGAACTGATGAGTTACGATTTTTACCGCCAGGTACCACAAAAATAGAATCTGTCGGGATTCGGTATTCAAGCAAAAGTGCTTTTGTGTACTCCACCCAATCAACAGGGCAACAAATAACACCGGCTCTGAATGACCCGAAATCAGTGAAGTTACGAACCGTTTTAATCAAAATGGGTTCGGAATCAATTTTTAAAAATTGCTTAGGCAGTTCGGGTGATTTCATTCTTGAACCAACACCGCCCGCAAGAATCATAAAATATAAATTCACTTGTCTTTTCCTCTTTTATCAAAACCTTCAGTACTTTCTTTTTTGAATAAAATCTGTAAGGTCATTAAAATCAATTTGAAATCAAGCGCCAATGAATAGTTTTGGATATAAATTAAGTCCATTTTTAACTTATTATATGCTGAGGTATTATATTTACCATACACCTGGGCGTAACCTGTTAAACCGCCTTTAACTTTGTAACGACAAACAAATTCAGGAATATCCCGAGAATACTTTTCAACATGCTCAATTCTTTCAGGTCTGGGACCAACGATAGACATATCACCTTTAAGAATATTTATAATCTGCGGAAGCTCATCAATTCTCAAAGCTCGAATAATCTTACCAACAGGAGTAATTCTGGAATCATTGTTAACAGCTGGCTGAGGTCCGTTTTTCTCAGCATCAACAATCATACTGCGGAATTTTAATATATCAAAAGTTTTTAAATCCCTTGTGCACCGTTTTTGTTTATAAAATACGGGACCGCCATCATAAAGCTTAATCGAAAGAGCAATTAACAAAAATAATGGTGATAAAACAATAAGCGCTAAGAGTGAACAAACTACATCAACTGTTCTTTTAATAACTCTTTGTTCAACAGTTAAGCCATTGGAAGAACACTTAATAATTGGTGAATCGAAATATGAAATATCAGAAGCACTTCTGATAACAATGTCAGAAATTTTTGGAATAACATAAATATTCTTATTCTGTTGATAAGCGTATTTTAAAAGGTCATTCCGAAATCTGGCAGGAACATCGCATATAATGAGGCTTTCAAACTTATCGATTTTAGCAGTAAGAGCTTCATACCCTTCATCAACATTAGCTGATTCTGAGATTACATATCTCTCTTCGAGATTACTCATTTTATAAACAATTTCCGTTGCCAAATGGCTACCGTAAATAATCAGCATTTTTTCAGGCGGATTCAATTTATGAACAATTATAAATGATATATAAGTCCAAATTATAAGAGCAAGCACCTGAGCAAGCATTATGTACAGCATACCAAGAATATTGGCTATTTTTGCCTGGATTAAACAAATTTGAACATAGGCAATTGCATTAGCAAAAATTAAAGCAAAAATTTCATAAAATATAATTTCACTTTTACGAAGCTCATCAATCCTTGAAGCACCTAAAATTAAACTGGTAACAAATAAGACAATGAAATAAACGGCTACAAGGAACAATTTACCCTTGCCTATATATGGATGTTCAAAATCAGGGTTATAAACCTCGCTCCAGACAAAATAGTAAATTGCAGTTGCAACTAAATCAAGAATGGTAATAGCACCAACTCTTATAGTTGTTCTGTATTGTTCAATCTTTTTCATAGTACCTCTCTTTTTCAAATGGACTTGCAAATTACCAAAGTTAAATCATATATTTTGTTGGGGTGATAATATGAATATACTTACGCTTATAGGTAATATGCTTTGCTTTATTCTACACATAACTGACACTGATTCTTTTCCAAAACCTCTTTCAAAAAAAGAAGAGACAGAAGAAATAGAAAAAATGGCTAATGGCGATGATAATGCCAGAAAAAAGCTAATAGAACATAACTTAAGGCTTGTTGCTCATATAATAAAAAAATATTATTCAAACTATAGTGAGCAAGATGATTTAATATCAATCGGCACAATCGGTTTGATAAAAGGAATTAACAGCTTCAAAGCTGAAAAAGGAACGAAACTTGCAACCTATTGCGCTCGTTGCATTGAAAATGAAATTTTAATGTATTTTAGAAATAATAAGAAACTATCCCAAGAAATATCATTCAGCGAACCCATTGACACGGATAGCGAAGGAAATCCGCTTACGTTGATGGATATTATTGCTATCGATGATACAATAGTTGAAGATATCGATACAAAAAACAAAATTATAAAACTAATAAATGTTTTAAACAATATGGAAGATTCGCGAGAAAAAAATATCATAATAAAGCGTTACGGCTTAAACGGAGAGCCTCCCCTAACCCAACGAGAAATCGCGAAAGAACTGAATATTTCTCGTTCATATATTTCAAGAATTGAGAAAAAAACTTTAGGAGATTTAAAAGACTTATTCACTTGAGCGAGAAATAACGCATTGAAAACGCAGAGGGGTTCCGTTTTCGTCAACAGAGCAAACCAATGAAACATCATAATAGTTGTATTTTTTGCCGAACTCATCGCTCATAAGTCTTACCTTAATAAATACGGGTTTTAAAGATGTTCTTGCCTTATTTAATGTGCCTATAACCATTTTTGCATCGTCCTTATGAATGGTTTCGACAATTTTAACTGAACCGCCCTTTGTGATAAATGAAGTAGCATCATACCCCATGATTTTATTAAAGTTATGGGAAAGCATAATACTTTTATTTACAATATCATAAGTAAATAATGCGCATGCGTTATTAGATAAATCATAATAAAACAGTGCCGGATCAAACGCTTTAAATATTTCTGATTTATTTTTTGTTGGATGAATCAATGATTTTTTTCGAAGTTCATAGTTTTCGAGTAACGCATTTGTTCCGAAAACAGGTTCCTGGGCAATTGAAAAATCGCAAGAACCTGCATCCAACATCATTTTTATTTCATAATCAGAAATTTGTGTTGGCACAGTAACATTATTAACATATTTTCTTAAATTCGACAAAGTCATAGCTGCATATTTAAGGTTTTTATCGTTTGCACCGGTTGAAATCGTGTGCTCAATAAATTCAGAAGTAACAACATGTCTATCAAAAACATCATCGATATAGCAATAATTATGAACATATCGGGTGCCAATTAAATAAATGCCCAAAGAAAATCCCATAGCATTAATCGCATCTGCATAGCTTCTGAGTTTTCTGATTGTAATATCCTCCAAAAAGTCTTGTGGAAAAATAATACAAAGGTCAATTCCCGAGCAATCATTTTCCTCAGTGAAACCTTTTACCTCCTGAATAAAGCTAGGCATATCATCCGGCATAATCATAGTATAAACGGAAACTGGAGGAATTTCATTACCCTGTTTTTTTAAATCGATTAAAATATACAATAAGGATTTAAGCGAAATTATACTTAAATTTTTCTTTGTAGCATTGGATTTGTTTAGCTCGTAATAAACCTCTGTTGTTATTGCAATTGCATCATGCGAAGTAGAAAAAGGAATATAGTCATAACAAACAAGGTCACCTGTTCTTGCATCGCAAACAGGAACAAATTTAGGTTCATGATTATTTTTTACATCAATCTGAGTTGTAAGCGAACTGGGATCATCTGAATAAGCTGCCAGATGGCGCATACCTACATTATAAAATGTATAAGCGCTTTTTCCACTGATTTTAGCAGATTTTGCAGCATATTCGGCAGAAATTGCAAGTTTTTTAAAGTTCTTTCCGTCATTAGGGTAACGAGCTATACCCATTGTAGCAGTAAATTCACCGCTTTCGGTTGCCGTTCTGTAAGGTTTTCTTAACAGGTTATGTAAGTTTTCGATAAACATAACCATATCCGCTTGCTTAGTAATATTTTTAACAAATAATAAGAATTTATCTGACGCAGCCTTGCAAATAATCTTATCTTTATCAGTAATGCCGCGAAGCTTTGCCGCAAATTCTTTAATAAGAGAATTACCATATTCATAACCAAAAAGGTTATTACAAATGCTCATATCATCAATATCGATATGAACAAG
>JAZUOA010000118.1:0-2941 GCA_045604445.1 Acutalibacteraceae bacterium | reverse complement strand
CACATCTGACAGAGCAAAGATTCTTCCTCGCCGTGTAACAGGTACTTGCGCTTATCATCAGAGAGAGCTTACTACTGCTATTAAGAGAGCAAGAAGCATTGCTCTTCTTCCTTACACAGCAGACTAATTTTTTGTGTATATCAAGCGTTATTATGATTTGTCCACCTGAGTTGGCGTATTTTTCTCCGCTTTGTGGTATGTAAATCACAAATCAGGCGCACTCTACAAAAAAATTATAACAAAGGTTATAGCAACGAGGTTGTCGGGAAATATCTCGGCAACCTTTTGTTATATTAAAAAATTATTACATTTTTCTCAAAGCCTTGTATATAATTTAATTGTATGGTATTATTATAAAAAAATTAAGTGGGTTTTTGAATGAAAAATATCAGGCAAAGTGTTTTTTCTGTTATTATTCCTATTATTGCTCATGCAATAATGTGTGTTATATACAATTATACTTATTATTCATCTGAGTTTAAGTTCACTGAGCGATTCAGCGGAGTTTTATATTGGGTAATGTTGATAACCGCGTTTCTGGCAGGTCCGTTTTTCTATTATGTTGTCGGCAGGCTTCGTAAAGATAAGGGCAATAAAAAAGCAGTGCTTATTACATTGCTTGCTTTAAACGGCGTTTTGTTGGTGGTTGGTGTTACGGCGATGTTAGTTCCGTCACTTGCCGAGAATACCTACAGAATTTTCAACGCTCCCTCGTATATGTATTATCTGCTTTTTAAAGATACGGTGCTTTATATTTCAATACCGGCAATGATAATAACATCCCTTTTTCCTGTGTTCTTTTACAAGCTCGGTTATACAAAAAAGCCTCGAACCAACAATGAAATCAAGGTTGAGGATATTGAAATTAAGGAAGAAAAAGAACTATAAATAAAAACAGCAAAGCCTTTATTCAGGCTTTGCTGTTTTTTATATTGTTCCGTCATAAAAGGCGTTTTTAAACCAAACGTCATTTACTTGGAATTCTTTAAGATTAAGATAATTAAGAATTCCTGCATCGCTTTGAAAATCAAAAACTAATTTATAAGAATATAAAAACTGCTTTTTATATCCGCCAAACTGTTTATTTTGAGCGTTGGTACCGTATTTACCATCGCCTAAAAGAGGGTTTCCGAGATAGGAAAAAGAAGCTCGGATTTGGTGAGTTCTGCCCGTTAAAAGCTCCACCTCAACTAATGAAAGACCGTTTTTATAATCTAAAACATTATATTTCGTTGAAATAGCCTTTGAATTGTCGTTAGATTTATTGCTGATATAAACCCTGTTTTGTTTTTCGTTTTTTTCTAAAAAGCCCTCTATTATACCGCTTTTATTTTTTAATTTACCGATTGCAACGCAAAGGTAATATTTATGCATTTCTCGCTTTTTCAGCTTTTCATTAAGTATCCGCAGGCTTTCTGCATTTTTGGCTGCAATTATAATGCCCGATGTGTTTCGGTCTATCCTGTTAACAAGGGCAGGGGAAAATGAAGCTTCTTCATCGGGGTTGTATTCACCTTTTTCGTAGAGGTAGCGTTTTATTCTTGTTATAGCAGTATCCGTGTAGTTGCCATCATCGGGATGGGATAATATTCCTGTTGGCTTGTCGATTAAAAGTATATTATCATCCTCATAAACGACGTTAAGGCTTTTCCCTGCGTTTAAAAAATCGTATTTGGGTTTTGCTTTTTCAAAAAACTCATCGTTTATATACATGGAAACAACATCGTTTTCGAGAAGCCTGTAAGAAATCTCGGAACGTTTATTATTTACCTTGATTCGTTTGCTTCTTATATATTTATACATAAGCGATTGGGGGAGCAATGGTACGGATTTTGAAATATATTTATCCAGCCTTTGACCTGCATCGTTTTTATTTATTACAAATTCTTTCATTTGCTTTTTAACTCCGAAGCGATTTTTTCAAGCTTTTTGAATCTTCTGCTTACAGCTGAGCGCGAAAGCGGGGGATTCATCATTTTTCCCATTTCATCTAAAGAGAGGTCGGGGTTTTCAAGTCTTATTTCGCAAAGTCGGGCAAGGTCTTCAGTCATATCATTCAAGCTTATTTTTTCCAACACATATTCGATGATTTCAATTTGCTTCATACCTGCTTCAACAGCTCTTGCAAGGTTTGCGTTTTCGAAATTGGCGCGGCGATTGATTCTGTTCTTTAAATCTTTTTCGGCGCGGGTCTGCATAACCTGTAGGAATGCACTACCGGCACCCATCAACCCTATATAATTTTCGATGGATTCTGCAACCTTGTTGTAAACAACATAACTGTTGCCGCGGATAAGCTTTTTTGAGGTAAGACCTATATCGGCAATCACTCGCATAAGGTCATCGCATAGCTTTGCTTTTTGGATATTGAATTCTATGTGGTAGTCTTTAGCAGGGTCTGTAATGCTTCCGCAAACAAGAAAAACACCTCTCAAAAATGCTCTTGAGCAACAATCGTTATTTGTTTGCTCAAGGTTTGACAGGTTTATTCTTAATGCAAGCTCCTTGCCAGTATAACCGAAAAATTCCAATATTTTAACCCTGTCCTCTTTATAGGGTACTGTGATTTTATAGTTGCCTGCTTTTGTGCATTCGGTTAATGGGGTTATACCTGTTAAATCGCGAACACCGTTGCAATAATGCTCTGCAACAGATTTAGTTTCTGTCATAAGAGATATTTCTCTTATGCTGAAAGAACGCCCGAAAAGGAGCATACCGAAAATCTCCGCTTTAACACAACAAGCGGAGGATATGTTTTTAGTTAGTTCTTCTTTAACATCCGTGGAGAAAGACATATTTACCTCAATACTATAACTTCCGGTTCTAAAAATACACCGGTTTGGTCTTTAACTATTTTTTGAATGTGATCAATAAGCGCAAGAATATCGGAGGATGTGGCACCGCCCTTGTTGATAACAAATCCTGCGTGCTTTTCGCTTAC
>JAZUOA010000117.1:0-6991 GCA_045604445.1 Acutalibacteraceae bacterium | reverse complement strand
TATAGTAACGAGATGTTGTGTAAGTACGGAGCTTGTTAGAGTTTGTAATAACCCTGCCCATTTTTGCAACGGGGTTATTCATATACATAAGAGGACAAATATAGCTAAGAGTTACACCGGTTGCTTTAAGCCTTGCAGCGTACTCAGTTTTATTGAATTCATCACATACTGCAGGAGCAGCAGTAAAAACTGTTGGGATTGTAACCTTTGATTTGCCACTCTTTTTAAGACCCTCACAAACATTATCAGTCCACTCTTTGAGCTGTTGAAGAGAAAGATGGGGGCAACCAATAAAGCAAAGCTGAGGAGCCTTATCAGGATTTTTCCACATAACAGGGTAAGATGCTTTTACTCTCTCAAGCTCTGCATCATCAACAACATAAACCTTTGCATCCTCTGCAATAAGCTCCTCACCCATTTCAACTGCTTCGGGAGTAAGTCCTGCAATATGGTAAAGACCTACTGCACCATTTGAAGCGGTAGCTGCACCAAAGTCTTTAAGATATGCCTTAGCTTCATCGTTAAGCTCAGTGCCAATCCACTCGGTAAGACCTTTAACATAAGGAACATCCTCCATTACCTTCATACCGATAGCTGAACCGAGAACCTGAGCTTCAGGCTTCTTTGAACATTTAACTTCAACAATCCAGGTTGCTTTTCTTCCTTCATCGGTAACAAGACCAAAATAAGGAACAAAGCCTACGATTGAACCGAAAAGCTCAATAATACCGGAGTTACGGTTACAACGAGCACCAAGAACAGAGTTTGCATAAACAACAGCACTTGATTCCGCCCAAGAAAGAACCTCACCTTTTTTGGGAGCATTTCCCACTTCATCCATATAGCAGGTGCAAGTGTATGCACTGTCGCTTATAAGGCCCAACTTTCTAAGCTGCTCATCATAGCTATCCTGCTTTGTGTACATAAACTTATTGAAAACAAGGTTTTTAATGAAGTTTGAAGGTACATTAGGATCAACGGGTTTAGGGTCAACACTGAATTTTTGTTTTGAGGTAATGCCGGCACTAATCAACTGATCCATAAGGTCATAAACAGGATTCATAACCTTAAGACCGAAGCTTGTAACCAGATGACCTTTTTCGCTTGTAACAGGAACCATCTTTGTTGCGCCAAAAGCTTCACCATACATAACAAGGGTTTTCATAACCTTTGCCATAGTTTCGCCCTGTTCGCCGTTAAGAATGGCAAGCTGTTCGGGAGTCAATTCCATTTTGTAATTCATCATATCCGTCCTTTCATAAAACACAGATTTTTTATCCACAAATGATTGTATCATAAATAACATAAAAAGCAAATACTTTTTTGTTAAAAAGATAACATTTATTAGCAAAAACTTACCCTCCGCTTGACGCAGAGGGCAAAAATCAGATTATCACAAAATCCTTAGCTGAAATCAAAATTCCGTTTACTTCTACAACAGACGGATTGTAGTTCACGTAAACAATCTTGCTGTAATCATAGGTAACCTTATAAACTCCGGAAACTACCTTTTGATGACTTGTAATTTTCATATCCATTAAAGGCATCATTTTTTTCACTTTTGAATAGTATTTTGCGGTTTGGGAGGCATAGGGACCATAATCAAGAGCATCACAATTATTATGCGTAAACACAAAAGACGGCGAAGCACCATATTCAACTGCCTTCAAAACTGCATCATCTGCATTTTGAGAAAGGTTAACCGGTTGAGTACCATAGCAAATACTACCATGAAGAACCATTTGTAAAATAGGCACAGATGTAACACCCTTAACACTTTCATAAGATGTTTTTTCCGGCATACTGAAAACCGCATCGGCATTATTCATTAAATAAACTGCCGGACTTTCAAGCATCAAGCCTCCACCTAAGCTCAGAACCTCAGTGTTATTTCTTATTCTGTCTAAAGCTGCTTGTCTGTCAACCTTACCATCGATATCGGTATACAGCAAAAAAGAAAGATCATTTAAACAAAAATTGCTGTTTTCAAATTCAGACATAAGCTTGTAAACAGAAGATATATTGGAATCCACTGAAAAATAAGATAATAGCTTAGAGTTTACTGCATCTTTGCCTAAATATGCTCTGATTTTTGAATAAACATCTAAACTCTTTGTGGCTTTTGTAGAAGCATCAGTCGCCAGATTCAGATCATACCATACGCTGCTATTATTTTCTACTGCAATATTGCAAAGTTCTGAATATTTTTTCTTTCCGCCTAAACCATCATTTATTTCTTTAGAGCTCCATAAAACTGAGGAAAGGCCCTTATCTCCGCCACCTGCAAACCTGAGAGCAACGCTCCTAACTCCTCGGGATTTTAAAAGAGCAACAATTTCAGCACCATTTTCAAAACTTGTATACGTAGTTTCGCTTTTGCCATTTTCGCTGCCTATTACCGTGATTAAAAATGGCAGGTCAGAAAATTTATCACTAAGCTGTGAAGGAATGTATTTTTTGGTAACAAGAAAATCCCTTGTAAGCTGTGTAAGAGTATTATAATCAGCGTTTTTGCCATTTGTAATATGATAAATCTGCGAAATAGCTCCATCATAGCTTGAACCCTTTAAAGGCCTGCCATCTGAAACGCCAAAAGTAGTCACATTATATGTGTTATACAATTTGCTGCAGCCTGTTTTATCTCTTACAACGCTTATTTCAGAAAGTGCATCACCCTCATCAATCATAACAGATACCAATGCATTGCCATTTGAAAATGCAAAGCAAGGCAAAACAGCACCCGAAGAATATTCAAACAATGAAGCATCGCTACCATAAAGAGAAAGAGCTTGAGAAAAATCTTCTTCTGTTACGGTATCAAGCTGAATTTCGGCACCGCATCCCTCAGGGATATAATATTTCATATTTTCAGATGGTATATCAACACTAAATAAACCAGGAAGAATGCTTATTGATTCGATAAGTAAGCCTTCTGCACAGGAAACTGCCGACAAATCTACACTGACCTTAAAGCCACCATTTTCAACGAAAAATTCCACCGGAAGCTTAACCCAAACATCAGCCGACTCCCCTTTTTCGCTTTCCTTTTTAGTGGCATACAAAGCAAAGTCAAGCCTTAATTTATTATCTTCATTCAACAAAGAAAAGGTGCCTATATTAACGCTGTTATCAGTGGAATTCATTACATACTGATTATTATTTTCATCCCTTAAAACAACATCTATAACATTTGCCAGCCCTTTTTCTGCAGCACCAACAGAAAAGCTATTAAAAATGTTACTGCCAACGCCCATCGCTATAGCAGAGGTTGTTGCATCAACAGAAAGAAATGCATCACCACAGTTTAAAACGTTTTCAAAGCTGTCGCCATAAGCAACTGCATTTTGCTCTTTTGCAACATAAGAATAGCGTTCAAATTTATATTCCGCGGGGTTAGCTAAAAAAACAACACCAAGCACTATAGCCACAACAACTATAATGCAAAAAACAGATATTATTATCTTCTTATTTAATAACTTTTTGCTCATAACAAACCGTTCCTCATAAAAAATACTAATAAATAATATCACAAATACTTTATGTTTGCAACTGATTATACTCGCTAAGGCGTTAAAAGTTGTAACAAATTAACTTTGAAAATTTAAATTATTTGTAAATAAAGTATTATAAACAAATAAATATCTGAAATACTCTTGTAAATTTTTTTGTTTTGTTATAAAATAGATTTACTTTGTGCGATTGTAACATCGCGCAACATTAGAAAGCAAAGGATGAATTTTATGGCAAACAACGAAATTAAAACAAATGCCGAAATCTACCGCGAGCAACGCAAGGAGCGCCTTGCAAAAGCGGCAAAGAAAAAGAAATCAGGCAAGGGCGACAAAATTATAAGAGCTATTGTTAAAACTCTTTGCATTATCCTTGTTGCCGGTATTGTTATTTACGGCGTAGGTAATGTTTTAACAAAGGTTTTCTGCCTTCCCCAGAAGGTTCTCACCGCAGCTAAGTACGATGGTGATAAAATCAATATTGCTGAGTATAATTATTATTACTTATCTCTTTACAACCAAATTGTTAATACCTCTCAGCAGTATGATTCATACTACGGCACAGGCTACGGTGCTTATCTTACAGGCTACGACTATACAGTTGACCCCGCTGAGCAGGATTATACCTTTGAGGATGCTCCCGAAGGCGTTGAAACCTGGGCTGATTATTTCAAAGTAATGGCTTCTGAAAAGGCTTTCCTTAATAAAGTTATTTATGAAGAGGCTATAAGCGAGGATGCTAAAAAAGCTGGCTTTGAAATAACTGAAGAAGAACAGAAAGAAATTGATGCAGAAATTAAAGAGGTTTTTGATAAGCTTGCAGAAAATGCACAAGCTTCAGATTTCTCTCTTAACAACTACATCTCTAAAAGTTGCGGTGAAGGTCTTACAGAAAAAACCTACAGAGCGCTTATCGAAAGAGATTATATGGTTGAAAAATACCTTACCTGGTACCAGGAAAATGCATCCGAAAAAACAAGTGCTGATGACATAAAGAGTTATTATTCTGAGCACAAGGATGAATTTGATTACGCATCTGTAAGACTTTTTGCTATCTCCTATGCAGAAGCTTCTGAAGATGCAGACAGCAAAGACCCTGTTTACACAAAGAAACAGGCAAAAGAACGCGCTGATGAATTCTTAGGAAAGATTACCACTGAAGCATCATTCGTTTCTCTTGCAAAGGAATATGCGGTTCCATCTGCTAAGGAATCCTTCGAAGAGGACTCTGCTACAAATATGTCTAAGGTAACAAAGGCCGACACAGCTCAATATTCCGAAACTCTCGCAAAATGGATGTTTGATTCGGCAAGAGCAGTTGGTGATAAAGCAGTTATTGATGATAGCGCAAACGAGCTTTATTATGTTGTTTACCTTACAGCTACTGCTGCTCCTGACAGAGAGACAGCCGGCGCTGATGTTCGCCATATACTTGTTCAGGCTGAAACAACTAAAGAAGATTCCGAAGGCAAAGAGGTTGACCTTTCAGACAAAGAAATTGCAGCTAACTTTGCAGCGGCAAAAACTGAAGCAGAAAAAATCCTTAAAGAGTGGAAAGATGGCGAAGCAACTGAAGACAGCTTTGCAGCTCTCGCTAAAGAAAAAACAGATGACACCGGTTCTGCTGAAACAGGCGGTCTTTACGAGGATATTACTTCAACAAGCAGCTATGTTCCTGAATTCCTAGATTGGTCACTTGCAGACCACAAGGTTGGTGACACAGGTATAATCAAAACTGATTACGGTTACCACATCATGTATTTTGTAGGCGCTGATGAAACAGAAAAATGGGAAGAGGATGTTCGCTCTGCCATTGCTACAGAAAAATACACCGATTACACAACCGAATTACATGAAAAGGTTGAAGCAGGTATTGAGAAAAACGACTTTATAGTTGATTTATTCATAAAAAATCTTGAAAAAACAATTTCCAATTACGCTTCACAGCTTGCTTCTTCTGCAGCTTCAAGCTCACTTAGCTACTAAACAACAAATAAAGAACTCCATCACTCGATGGAGTTCTTTTTATATACCCTTTCAAAAAAACTATGTGCATTATAATAAAATAAATTGTTTAAAGTTTTTTCAGAATAACCATTTAACAAAAGCTTATTATATATTTCCGGTAATTTTTCAACCCCTGAAAGCTCAGAACAAATATCGCAACCGTCATAATCGCTCCCTAAAGCAATTATATTTTCACAACCCATTTCAAATAAATAATCTATTTGCCGGCATAAAGCCTCTAAACCTTTTGCGTTTTCATCTTCAAGGAATTCAGTAAAATAATTAAGACCAATTATTCCGCCTTTATTTTTAATTACCTCTATTTCTTCTTTAGATAAATTGCGTTTTTTCCCTTGGGCGCTATTAACAATATCGGCATTTGAATGGGATGCCAAAAATGGTTTTTCAACCACTTGGGCAAGTTCAAAAAAACTCTGCCTGTTAAGGTGAGAGGCATCAATAATAATATTTTTATTTTCACATTCCTTAACATATCGCCTGCCGAATTGGGTAAGCCCACCTTCAGAATATGCACCGGAAGCGATTTCATTTTGACCATTCCAAGTTAATGTTATTAAACGAACACCCCTACTATATAAATGATTAAGCCCATCTAATGTTCCCCCTGCACCTGAACCACCCTCAACCGCAAGTATAGCTTTAACCGGTGTTTTTCTATCTTCTTCGTAAAGAGAAATAAATTCACGATTGGCATCAAGCTCCTTATAAAAGCAATCCGCAACTTTATCAAAATACTCTAAAGCAGTTTGCCCTTTTATTTCATCCGGAATCCAAATTGCAAAAACCTGGATATACTCGCCAATACCGCTTGCTCTTTCTAAATCAAAATGCAAGCTGTTTTTATAAAGAGAGAGCGCTCTTTTCGAGCACTCTCCTATTGTATCGCAATGTAAATCAAAAGCTTTCATATTTACCTCAAAAAGCGTTTTTTATATGGTTAATACTTTTAACCTCGCTACCATCAACAAGCACCTCAATTATATCAAAGCGCGGTTTTAAGCTTGTTGAATATTTTTTTAAAAATGCCGAAGCACTCCCTTTGATATTCTCCTGCTTTCGATAGTCAACCGCTTCTGCCGGAGCAAACATCCCACCAACCTGACGGGTTTTAACCTCAACAAAACAAATATAACTTCCTTTTTCTGCAACTAAATCTATTTCACCAACATAAGATTTAAAATTAGCTGCAATTATTCTATAGTTTTCACTACGCAAAAAGCGAGCCGCGCTTTGCTCTCCTAAAGCTCCTAATAAAATATTATTCATTTCCCGCACCAATTATATTTTTCAGAAAGGTTTTTCTGTGAACATCAGAAACTCCATATTTTTCAATCATTTCATAATGAAGTTTTGTTCCATACCCTTTATGCTTTGAGAATTGATATTCCGGATATTTCTTATCAATTTCCATCATAAACCTATCTCTACTTACTTTTGCTATAATTGAAGCCGCT
>JAZUOA010000116.1:0-16744 GCA_045604445.1 Acutalibacteraceae bacterium | reverse complement strand
ATATACTACATTTTATTATTTTTGAATTTTATGGATTTTTGTGTTGTGTTATAGGTAAAACTTATGTTATAATATCTTGTAATATTATTAAGAGGTATTTCGAAGTGAAAAAAATAGATTTCACTGTTATTAAGGAAACTGAATATATAGCAGCGATAACTCTTATTTTCAGTGTTCTTATGCAGTCGGTATTCTTAATTCTGGGTAAATGGGACTACACCGTGCTTTTAGGTAATGCTTTAGGTGCTGTAGCGGCAATCGGTAATTTCCTTTTGATGGGAATAACCGTTCAGAACGCTTTGGGGAGAGATGAGAAGGAAGCAAAAAGCCTTATGAAGCTTTCTCAAAGCCTGAGAATGTTGATGCTTTTTGTTGTAGCTATGGTAGGCTATCTGGTTCCTGTTTTTAAAACAGTTACAGTTATTATTCCGTTTGTTTTTCCGAGAGCTGCAATAGCTTTGCGCCCGGTATTTAATAAAAAAGAAAAATGATATCTTTATGGTTCTTGAACTGAGGTGATATATTTGAATAAAGTCAGCCGAGGGTTTAAAATTGTTGATTGCATTTATATTGCAATGATGATTTTGCCTATAGCATTCGGCATAATTCTGCAGGTCTTAACAGAGCCTGCTTCTGAGGGTATAACCCTTACAGGTGCGCGGATTTTCTTTACAATTCCAATGCCTTTACAGGATTTTCCCGTTACTGAATCGCAAGTAAATTCTGTAATAGTTCTTGTTTCGGTGTTATTTCTTTGCCTTTATTTAACCCACGGTATCGGTGAAAAGGTTGTTTTAAAGCGTCAGCATTTTGCAGAGATGATTGTTGAAAAGGTTGATGGTCTTGTAAGCGAAAATATGGGGGATTATTTTAAAGGATTTGTTCCTTTTATAATTGCAATTCTTGCTCTTTCTGCTTTTTCAAGCCTTATTACCCTTTTTGGCTTATTTCCGCCAACATCTGATATAAATATTGTAGGCGGTTGGGCAATATTGGTTTTCATTCTCATAACTTATTATAAAATGAAAGCAGGCCCGATAACATATTTAAAGAGCTTTACGCAACCCGTTGCGCTGTTAACGCCAATAAATATCATAAGCGAGATTGCAACGCCGGTTTCAATGGCTTTCCGTCATTACGGCAATGTGCTTTCGGGAACGGTTATTTCCGTTCTTTTGGGCTCTGCTCTTGCGGGCCTCTCATCAAAGCTTTTAGGGTGGTTGCCCGGATTTCTGGGTGAATTCCCCTTGTTTCAAATAGGTATACCGGCTATTCTGTCAGTTTATTTTGATGTGTTCAGCGGTTGCCTGCAAGCATTTATTTTTGCGATGCTTACAATGATGTATGTTGCAGGCGGGTTCCCATTTGAAGAATTTGAAAAGCGAAAATTAAAAAAACAAGCTAAAAAACAAAAAACTATATAAACGGAGGATTAAAAAATGGAATTAGCACTTGGTATTATTTTAGGATGCTGCGCTTTAGGTGCAGGTATGGCAATGATTGCAGGTATCGGCCCCGGTATCGGTGAAGGTAATGCGGTTGCATCTGCTTGCGAGGCTATTGCTCGCCAGCCTGAAAGCAAGGGTTCTGTTACAACAACAATGCTTATGGGTTGCGCAATTGCGGAAACAACAGGTCTTTATGCTCTTGTTATCGCGATTCTTCTTATCTTTGTTGCACCCAATATTTTGGTTGATATTTTAGTTGAAACAATGGGTGCTCTTTAATATCTTTTCGGAGTTAAATTTATGCAGACATTAGACATTATTTCGGTAAATATTTGGCAGATGCTGGTTTCTCTTGCCAATCTTGTTCTATTGTTTTTGCTTGTTAAAAAGTTTTTGTATAAGCCTGTTAAGAAAATGCTTGAAGCTCGTCAAAATGCAATAAACAACGAATATGATGAGGCAAGCAAGGCGCTTGAAAGCGCTAATTCGGATAAAAAGGCTTATGAAGAAAAGCTTAAGAATGCAAAGCAAGAAGCAGATAAGGTTATAAAAGATGCGGTTGATATCGCAAATGAAAGAGAACGCGAGATTATTGCTCAGGCAAAGGAAAAGGCAGAGGGAATAGTGCGCCGTGCAGAAAACGAAGCAGTGCTGGAACGTAAAAAGGCAGAGGATGGTATCCGTAAAGAGATTATTGAGGTATCCTCGTTGCTTACGGAAAAAATGCTTGAACGCGAGGTTTCTGCCGAAGACCATAAAAGGTTTATAGATTCTTTCATTGAAGGCATAGGTGATGAAAATGCTGCAGATTGATAAAGAATATGCTGCTGCTTTGTTCGAAATCGCCTTGGAAGAAAATAAGACAGATGAATATTTGCAGGAGCTTGTTGAGTTGAAAAGCTTGGTGGAAGAAAATCCCGAATATCTTGATTTTCTCGGTTCTCCTGCAATACCTCTTGCCGAAAGGCTTGAAGCTATTGAATCTGCTTTTTCTGAAAATTGCGCAGAGTATGTTGTTTCGTTTTTAAAGCTTTTATGTGAAAACGGAAGAATTCGCGTGCTTGTAGGCGCAATAGAGGAGTTTGCAAGGCTTTGTATGGTTCATTCTAACAAAACAACCGCTCGCATTTATTCCGCGGTGGCTTTAAGCAATGAGCAAAAAAATGGCGTAAAATCAAAATTAGAAAAACTTACAGGTAAAGCTATAGAGGCGGTTTATATAATTGATGAATCCTTAATAGGTGGCTTGAAAATTGAAGTTGAGGGTAAAACCTACGATGGCAGTATAAAGCACCGCCTTCTTGATGTAAAGGAGGGAATTGTTTAATGAACAAGCCCGAAGAAATCAGTAACATTATAAAAAATCAAATAAAAAACTATAAAGCGAAAATTGATATGACTGAAACCGGCAAGGTTATTCTTGTTGGTGATGGTATAGCAAGGGTTTACGGCCTCCGAAACTGTATGGCAAATGAGCTTTTAGAGTTTGAGGGGGGTAGCTTTGGCGTTGCCCAGAATCTTGAGGATGAAACTGTTTCCGTTGCGGTTCTTTCGGATAAAAACGATATATGCGAGGGTTCAACCGTTCACAGAACAGGAAAGGTTCTTTCTGTACCTGTTGGAGAAGGTCTTTTGGGTAGAGTTGTTAACGCTTTAGGTGAGGCTATTGATGGTAAAGGTCCCGTAGAATACAGTGGAACAAGACCAATCGAATCAGAGGCCCCCGGTATTATAGAGCGAGAAAGCGTAAGCGTTCCGCTCCAGACCGGCATTAAGGCTATTGATAGTATGATCCCCATCGGAAGAGGCCAACGTGAGCTTATTATAGGTGATAGGCAAACCGGTAAAACAGAAATTGCAATTGATACAATTATCAATCAAAAGGATACAGGTGTTATTTGTGTTTATGTTGCAATCGGTCAAAAGAGCACCTCTGTTGCTCAGCTTGCCGATGAGCTTATAAGAAACGGCGCAATGGATTACACAACAATTGTTTCTGCTTCTGCGGCAGAGAGTGCGCCTCTTCAATATATTGCCCCTTATAGCGGTTGCGCTATGGCGGAATATTTCCGCGAGCAAGGAAAAGATGTTTTAATAATTTATGATGATTTAAGCAAGCACGCGGTTGCTTACCGTGCCCTTTCCCTGCTTATCCGCAGGCCTCCGGGAAGAGAGGCATACCCGGGTGATGTTTTCTACCTTCATTCGCGCCTTCTTGAGCGTGCGGCTTGTGTAAGCAAGGAATATGGCGGTGGTTCAATTACTGCTCTTCCTATTATCGAAACTCAGGCAGGCGATGTTTCTGCATATATCCCAACCAATGTTATTTCTATTACAGATGGTCAGATATTCCTTGAAACAGAGCTTTTCCATTCGGGTATTATGCCTGCAATAAATCCGGGTATTTCAGTCAGCCGTGTAGGCGGCTCTGCTCAGCTTAAGGGTATGAAAAAGGTATCAGGTGAATTGAAGCTTTTGTATTCACAATATCGCGAGCTTCAATCCTTTGCTCAGTTCGGTAGTGACCTTGATGCTGATACAAAGGCTCGCCTTGCTTTGGGCGAGAGAATTGTTGAGGTTTTAAAGCAGGGTAGAAATGCCCCTGTAAGAGTAGGCTGCCAGGTAGCAATTGTTTATGCTGTTATTAAGGGTTATCTCGATAGTATTCCGGTTTCTAAAGTTGGCGAATACGAGAGAAAGCTTTTTAAGAAGCTTGAAAATGAAAATGGTAAATGGCTTGAAAGAATTGAAAAGGGCTTTTTCGATAATAGCGATGAAGAGGAGCTTAAGATAATTCTTTCAGGTATGCAGGAGTAAAAGCTATGGCAAATACTAAAACCCTGCGAGTGCGCATAAAAAGCGTGAATTCAACCAAGCAGCTTACAAAAGCTATGGGGCTTGTTGCATCCTCAAAAATACGCCGCGCAAATGAGGCAATGCTTAAAAGCAGAGAATATCGCGCTTCCTTAGAGAGGATTACCGAGCTTTTAACTGCGGATAGGGAAAGCTTGAAAAGCCCCTATATGCAGGAGAGAGAGGCAAACAGGATAAAAATAATAGTTATAGCAGGCGACAGAGGTCTTGCAGGTGGTTACAACGCTAATGTTTTTCGCCTTGCCGCTGAATATGAGGGTTGCGAATTTATTCCTATAGGTAAGCGTGCCTGCGAGCGATTTGGCAAGGATATTGTATCTTCAGAGTTTTTCTCATTTGAAAACTCCGCCTCCTTAGCAGATTGCCTTTGTGATGATTTCGCATCGGGAAGGTTTGATAAACTGGGCGTTATATACACTTCTTATAAATCTGTTATGGCTCAGGAGGCTCAAATAAAATGGCTTTTGCCTTTAACTAAAGGTGCGGCTGAGAATTCTGCTTGTGCGGTGTTTGAGCCTGACCACCTTACTGTTTTAAATAACATAATAAGGGAATATGTAGCGGGAATGATAACCTCATTTGTAAGAGAAAGCTTTGCAAGCGAGGTTGCTGCAAGAAGAATGGCTATGGACTCAGCAGAGAAAAATGCAACAGAGATGATAAACGAGCTTCAGCTTGAATATAACCGTGCAAGGCAAGGTGCTATTACTCAGGAAATTACTGAGATAGTAGCCGGTAGCGGTAATTGATGCGAGGTGAAATGATGGATAATAAAAATATAGGTAAGGTAACTCAGGTAATGGGTCCTGTTGTTGATGTGCGTTTTAATGAAGGGGAGCTTCCTCAAATTTATAATGCACTTACAATTTCTATGGAAAACAGAATGTTGACCGTTGAGGTTGCTCAGCATATAGGTGATAATACTGCAAGGTGTATCGCGATGAGCTCTACGGATGGTCTTCAAAGAGGTGTAGAAGTAACCGATACAGGCGCCCCTATAAGCGTGCCTGTCGGTAAAGAAACCTTGGGAAGAATATTTAATGTGTTAGGTGATGCGGTTGATAATACCCCTACACCTGAAACTAAAGAAAAATGGAATATTCATCGTAGTGCACCTGACTATGAAAATCTTGCAACAAGCGCTGAGATTTTTGAAACAGGTATAAAGGTTATTGATTTGATTTGCCCATATTCAAAGGGTGGTAAAATAGGCCTTTTCGGTGGAGCAGGTGTTGGCAAAACCGTTCTTATAATGGAGCTTATTAACAATATCGCAAAGCAACATGGCGGTATATCTGTGTTTACAGGTGTAGGCGAAAGAACCCGAGAGGGTAACGACCTTTATAATGAAATGAAGCAGTCAGGTGTTTTAAATAACACTGCTCTTGTTTACGGTCAGATGAACGAGCCTCCGGGAGCCAGAATGAGAGTGGCTCTTTCCGGTCTTACAATGGCGGAATATTTCCGCGATACTGAAGGGCAGGATGTTCTTCTTTTTATCGATAATATTTTCCGCTTTACCCAGGCTGGTAGCGAGGTTTCTGCTCTTTTAGGTCGTATGCCGTCGGCGGTTGGATACCAACCCACTCTTGCCAACGAAATGGGAGCATTGCAGGAAAGAATTACATCAACAAAAAAAGGTTCAATTACATCTATCCAGGCGGTTTATGTGCCTGCAGATGACCTTACGGACCCTGCTCCTGCAACAACCTTTGCTCATTTGGATGCAACAACTGTTCTTGCGAGAAATATTGCATCGCAAGGTATTTATCCGGCTGTTGATCCCCTTGAATCCACAAGCCGCATTCTCTCGCCGGAAATTGTAGGCGAGGAGCATTATGCCGTTGCGAAAGAGGTTCAAAGAATCTTACAACGCTATAATGAGCTTATGGATATTATTGCAATTATGGGTATGGATGAGCTTTCTGATGAGGATAAACTGCTTGTTCAAAGGGCAAGAAAAATTCAACGTTTTCTTTCTCAGCCATTTGACGTTTCGGAAAAGTTTACCGGTTTTGAGGGCAAATATGTGCCCATAAATGAAACTATTCGCGGCTTTAAGGAGATTATTGAAGGCAAGCATGATGCTTTGCCTGAATCCGCATTCCTATTTGTAGGAACAATAGATGAAGCCGTAGAAAAAGCAAAGAAGGCGCAGGGATGAACACTTTTAAATTAACCGTTACTTCCCCAGATGGTAATCAGTTTCAGGGCGAGGTTTATAAATTGGATGTTCGCGGAACTGAGGGCGAGCTTGCTGTAATGGCAGGTCACATACCCTTTGTAACCTCGCTTGTTAAATGCCCTTGTGCTATTTGGCTTAATGAAACGGAAAAGAAAACTGCAACGGCGGATGGCGGGGTTTTAACCGTAAACACTGACTCAGTAACACTTTTATCAGGTTCATTTAAATTCGATTGATATAGAAACAGAGCATTGTTCAAAAGGGACAATGCTTTGTTTTTATCATTTTTAAATAAAACCTTTCATATAGTTTTATAGAACTCTATGGGAGGATTGGAAATGTATAATGATTATGAAGAGCGTGCAATAGAATTAGGCAGGTTTATAGCAGAAAATAAAGTTACTGTAAGGTTTGCTGCAAAAAAATTCGGTGTTTCGAAATCCACTGTTCACAGCGATGTAACAGCAAGGCTTCAAAAAATTGACCCTGCGCTATACAACGAAGTGAGGAAGGTTTTAGATATAAATAAAGAAGAGCGGCATATAAGAGGAGGTATTGCAACCAGAGCAAAATATAAAAAGGAAGGTCTTTGCAGTAAAATATAGTGTGTTGACAAATTCTTCGGAAAATTGTATAGTGTGTTTGTAATATGATTTGATTTTTCGGAGTATATAGATTATGAAAAAAGTATTTTTATGTGTTTTATTGTTAATGTGCATTGCGCTTATGGCTTCGTGTAAAGATAATGTTCAAGAGGATGACGGCAAAGCCTTGGAAACTGCAAACACCGTTTTTAATATGTCGGATGATACAGGGGCTATTTCAATAGATGAAACTGTTGCGAAAACGCTTCTGAGCGCCTATCCGAAAGAGGCATTGGGTCTTGTTAATTCTATAGGTGAATATAATCTTAAGCTAAGCGCAACCCGTATTTTTAATCAGGATGCTTGTATGGTTGAGGCTTTTAATGATGGTAGCGAGGCTGCCGAGGGAACATTTGCAATTTTAGGTAGCAATTGCTTTGTTTATAATGCAAAGCTCCAAAAATATCTGCTTCTTACAGCTAAGGGTGCTGTAGAGGTTAATGAAAACGAATTCAACCAAGCCCCGGCTTCGGAAGAATCTACAACTCAAGGTTTTGTTTATAATGAGAAAAACAACCGAAATCTTCAAAATCGTTTTAAAGGTTATAGTAAAGAAGAGCTGGCTATAGAGAAAGAAATAAGCGAATATGTTCTTGTTGTGGCAGGAACAACAACTACCGCGGCAGATGGCGAAAAGGTTTATGTTATAAGGCTTTACGAGAAGACCGGAACAACTACAAATTCAACCATTGCTTTTAATGACGAAGGAAACTATTACTTCAATACAGAAGCTGGAAAATACGAAAAATTATAAAATAACGGCTTAAGCGAAACCGCTTAAGCCGTTATTTTTATAGTATTGAACCGTATTTGTTTTTATTCATAATTTCTCAGTATTTCTTCTGCTTTTTTCTTTACCTCGTAAACTAAATCGTTTGGAGCTTTTACTTTTATTTTGCCGCCAAATTGAACAATCCACTTTGTTAAACCCTCGCTGACAGCGGCATTGGTTTTTAATATAAAATGCTCTTCATCGTGCTTTTGTATTTTTACCTTCTCGCCAAAGCGGTCGAGCATAGGCTCTAAAATACTGTTTTCGCAAATAAGCTCAATGGGTTTTGGTTCACCGCTGTACATATTAAATATTTTTGAAGTGTAGTCAGCGGAATCAAAGCTTGTTCTGTAATCCGAAACCTCGGAAAAATGCCTGGCAGCTGCTTTTTCTAATATAACATTTTTTATTTTATCCACCCTGAGATGCATAAGATTATCATATTTTTCATTGTTGCACACAAGATAATAATGGTCATCTGCCCATATAAGCGCATAGGGGCTGACTGTAAATTGCTTTTCCTCGCTTGCGGTTTTAAAATCCTCGGTAATTTTGCGGCGGTTATATGAAAAGCTTACCTTAACACCCGATGTAATAGCTTCGTCAAGATAACTTATAGTGTAATAAATATCTTCGTTTTTGCATTTAGGGCGGTTGTCAACATAAACCTGTGAATGTAAGGTTTTAGCCTGCGCCTCGCTAGCAAAGCTTTCTATTTTGTTAACTAGCTCAACGGTTTTCTTTTGGGTTATGAAATTTGCTGCTTGCACGGCATCAGACAGCAAGCGCATTTCTGCAAGCTGGAACTTTCTTTCCCCTAAAAAGTAACCACCGCGATTTTTTGAACCCGTGTGAATAATATCAAAATCGTAGCTTTCAAGCACCTTTATATCGCTGTAAATAGATTTCCTTTCGGCGCTGATACCGCGTTTTTCCAATTCTTCGCAAATTTCCGTTGCCGCAAGGGGATGGTTTTCATCTGTCTTTTTTTGCAAAATATCTATAAGATGCAAAAGCCTTAATTTAGAGTTATTTGTGCCGGCCATAATACTCCTCCAGAAAATACTTTGTTTTATTTTATAATATTTCAAAAGATTTGTAAATATAAAGCAAAGCGATATTTACAAAAATGCTTTTAGGATGTATAATTACTATGTATTTTTGCGTGATTGTGTGGTGGAAAAATGGTTGGGCTGAAAATTGGTCTTGATATAGGTACAGGCAATGTTACCGCTGCCGTTGATGGCAAGGGGGTTGTGCTTTCCGAGCCTGCGGTTTTAGCTTTGGAAACGGAAACCGGTGAGGTTCTTGAGGCGGGGTTAAAGGCGTATGAAATGATTGGCAGATGCCCTGAAACAATTTCTCTCGTTAGGCCTCTTTTAAGCGGAGGTATTGCTGAGCTCGAAAGCAGCGAAAAGCTTTTAAGAGCTTTTATTGAACGCATTTGCAAAAATAAAATATTCAAGCCTACTGTTGTTGCAACAATGCCTGCAGGAATAACCAACCTTGAAAAACGCAATATTTTAGGTTGCGTTTTGCGCGCAGGTGCAGGCAGAGCAGCTCTTATTGAAGAGCCCCTTGCAGCTGCTTTGGGTATAGGGGTGAGCTTTGAAAAGCCTTACGGCACCATGATTGTTAACATAGGCGCAGGTACAACCGGGGTTGCGGTTGTAACTATGGGTAGCATCGCCGTTGCCCAGAGCACAGCTGTTGGTGGCGATGATATGGACAGGCTTATAAAATCCTATTTGAAATCCCACCGCAATATAAATGTTGGAAAGCTTACGGCAGAGGAGTTAAAGCATATAATAGGCGGTGCAAAAATGCGCAGCGAAACTATAGCGGCTGTTGCAAAAGGCAAGGATATGGCGGATGGTATGCCATTGTTTTTTGAGGTGACTGCCAAAGAGGTTAATTACGCAATCAGAAGCTGTGTTGATGAAATATGCAATGCCATAACGAAGGTTATCGAAGTAACTCCTCCTGAATTGGTAAGAGATATAACAGATGACGGTATTTTCCTTTGCGGAGGAATGGCTCGCCTTTACGGTGTTGACAAATGCATTGAAGAGGCAACGGGGATAAAGGTGAAAATTCCAGGTAATGAAACTAATGTTGCTGCGTTAGGTTGCCTCAGGGCGCTTAATGAAGAGGATTATCTTTCTGCAAACGGATATCCTTTTGTAACTCTTGAAACTCTTAATTTATAAAATCCTACGAGGTAATTTATGAAGCTACTTGTAATTGACGGCAACTCTATTTTAAACAGAGCCTTTTATGGTGTAAGGCTTTTAACTACTAAAGATGGCAGATATACAAACGGTGTTTTCGGGTTTATGAATATTTTTCTTCATTTGCTTGAAGAATATAAGCCTGATGGTGTTGCAGTTGCATTTGATTTAAAAGCACCTACATTCCGACATAAAATGTATGACCAATATAAAGGCACAAGAAAGCCTGCTCCTGCGGAGCTTATCGAACAGTTTCCTGTTTTGAAGGAGCTTTTAAGTTACTTGGGCTATAAGGTTGTTGAAAAAGAGGGCTTTGAGGCTGATGATATTTTGGGAACGCTTTCCGCTGCATGCGGAGATGGCGATTTTTGCTATATTGCTACGGGTGACCGCGATAGTCTTCAGCTTGTGAAAAACAATGTTAATGTTATTTTGGCTACAACTAAAATGGGCCAGTCAACAACCGTTTTATATGATGAGGCTAAGATAAATGAGGTTTATGGTGTAGAACCTCGTCAGCTTATAGATATTAAAGCCATTCAGGGAGATACATCAGATAATATTCCGGGAGTTGCAGGTATAGGTGAAAAGGGGGCAGGTGAGCTTATAAGAAGATTCGGCTCTCTTGAATATATTTATGAGAACCTTGCAACGCTTGATATTAAAGCCGGTATTAAGGCTAAACTTGAAGCCTCTCGGGATAACGCGTTCTTGAGCAAAAAATTAGGCGAAATATGCCTTGAGGCACCTGTAAGCACAGAGCTTTCAGGCTATATTCCCGAAAAAGCAGATTCTGCTAAAGCAGGCAAGCTTTTGATGAGCCTTGAAATGTTTAAGTTATTAAATAAGTTGAATCTGGGTGATGTTGAATCTCCTGCTTCTGAAAATGCAAAAGCTATAAAACTTATTGAATGCGATGATACCGAAAGCCTTTTCGTTGAACTGAAAAAAACAGAAAAAGCATATTTTAAAGTAGCCTACAATAACGGTGGTATAGATAGTGTGCTTTTTAAAACTTCTGAGGGCGTTGTAGTTGCAGAAAATAATAATTTTAGCTTCCTTTCGTTTATAAATGCATTTTTAGAGGATGAAAAAATAGAAAAATATACCGATAACACTAAGGAGCTGTATGCCTTTTGTTTAGTTTCCGGTATAGAGCCTGAAAATATAATGCTTGACACGGAGTTAGCCGCATATTTGCTTAATCCCAATTCAAGTGATTACTCTGTAAAAAGCCTTGCGGGTGCTTACGGAGTGAATAATGTTAAGATTGATGCAGGAGAGCTTGAGCCTTTTTATAGCTCTCATAAGGAGCTTGTTGAAGCTGCTGCGGTTATGGAAGCCTTGTGCGTAAAGCTTATGGCTGCCGTTAAGGAAAATAATCAGGAAAAACTTTTAAAAGAAATTGAAATGCCTCTTGCAGAGGTGCTCGCATCAATGGAGCTTGAGGGCTTTTCGGTTGATAGGGAAGGAATTGAAAATTATAACGATGTAATATCGCAAAAGGTTTCAGAAAAGCTTTCGGCTATTTATAACCTTTGCGGCTGCGAATTTAATGTTAATTCACCTAAGCAATTGGGTGAGGTGCTTTTTAGTGAAGATAAATTAAATCTTCCTCACGGTAAAAAGACTAAAACAGGATATTCAACTAATGCGGATGTTCTTGAAGAGTTAAGGGATAAGCATCCTGTGATTGATGAGATTTTGGAATACAGAGCTTTAACAAAGCTTAAATCAACCTATTGTGAAGGGCTTTTAAAGGTTATTGATATTGACGGGCGAATACATTCCACCCTTAACCAGACTGAAACCAGAACAGGCAGAATATCTTCTGCTGAGCCTAATTTGCAAAATATTCCGGTCAGAACAGAGCAGGGGAGAGAGCTTCGCCGTTTCTTTAACGCAAAAGAGGGTTGCTTGCTTGTTGATGCCGACTATTCTCAGATTGAGCTTCGCGTTTTGGCGGCAATGGCAAATGATGAGAATATGATAAATGCGTTTATAAGCGGAGCTGATATTCACTCCATTACGGCTTCGCAAATAATGAATATACCGTTATCAGAAGTCAGCTCAAGTGACCGCCGAAAAGCTAAAGCAGTTAATTTCGGTATTGTTTACGGAATAGGCGCATTTTCTCTTTCAAAGGATATAGGTGTAAGTGTGACTCAGGCGGATAGATATATAAAAAGCTATCTGGCTAATTATTCCGGGGTCGCCGCTTTTATGGAAAATGCCAAGGCATCTGCTAAAGATAAAGGCTACGCTGAAACAATTTTCGGCAGAAGAAGATATCTTCCTGAGTTGCAGGAGAAAAATGCAATTCGCCGCGGTTTTGGCGAGCGCGTTGCTATGAATATGCCTATTCAGGGAACGGCGGCGGATATTATAAAGATAGCTATGATTAAGGTGTATGAAAGCCTTAAGAACGAATTTCCGGATGCCAAGCTTATTTTGCAAGTGCACGATGAACTTATTATTGAAGCCCCTGAAAAGGATGCAGAGAAGGTTGCAGAGCTTCTTAAGAATACAATGGAAGGTGCATGTGATTTAAGTGTGCCTTTAACTGTCGAGGTTGCCTGTGGCAAAACATGGTATGATACAAAATGATGGATATTATTATTGAAAAGTTTAACAGTAATCATATTTATTCGGTTGCCGCTATTGAAAAGGAATGCTTTTCTCAGCCTTGGAGCGAAGAAAGCTTGATAACGGAGCTTGGTAATGATTTTGCTCGTTTTTTTGTTGCAAAAATAAATGGTGATATTGTTGGTTATATTGGAGCCCACAATATTTTGGGTGAAGTGTATATAACCAATGTGGCAGTGTTATCAAAATACCGGAACAAGGGTATCGCAACCGGGCTTATAAATCATCTTTTAAAAAGAGTTAAGGAAGAAAATGCAGATTTCGTAACGCTTGAAGTGAGAAAAAGCAATAATAAAGCAATTGCTTTGTACGAAAAAACAGGCTTTAGTTTGGTTGGAAAGCGCATAGGGTTTTATGAAAATCCCAAAGAAGATGCATTTTTAATGACGTATTATATAAAGCGAATGGATGAAAATTTATGAAAATATTAGGAATTGAAAGCTCTTGCGATGAAACAGCGGCTTCTGTTGTTGAAGATGGTCGCAAAGTTCTCTCAAATGTTATAGCCTCTCAGGTTGAGGAGCATAAAATATACGGTGGCGTTGTGCCTGAAATAGCATCAAGGCGCCATACTGAAGCAATCTGTGGCGTTGTAGAAAAGGCTCTTTCCGATGCAAATTGCACCTTGGATGATATTGATGCTGTGGCAGTTACATATGCGCCGGGGCTTATAGGCGCCTTGCTTGTAGGTGTTAATTACGCAAAGGGCCTATGTTATTCAGCGGATAAGCCGCTTATTCCTGTTCATCATTTAAGAGGGCATATTGCCGCAAATTATATATCAAATGAAGAAATTAAACCGCCTTTTTTAGCGTTGGTTGTTTCAGGTGGCCATAGTCACATTATAAATGTGAAATCCTATACCGAATTCGAAATAATCGGAAGAACCCGCGATGATGCGGCAGGTGAGGCTATGGATAAAGCCGCGAGAACGGTAGGGCTACCGTATCCCGGTGGGGTTAATCTTGATAAAATTGCTCAAAATGGCGATGAAAATAAATATAAGTTTCCTGTTCCTAAAATTTCTGATTCTAAGTATGATTTTAGCTTTTCGGGTCTTAAAACCTTTGCTGTGAATCTTGTTCATAATGCAGCCCAAAAAGGCGAAACGGTAAGTCCTGAGGATTTGGGTGCATCTTTTATTAAGGCGGTTACGGATATTCTCGTTTCTCATACAATAAATGCCGCAGAGGAATTATCTGCTGAGAAAATTGTTCTTGCGGGAGGGGTTTCCGCTAATTCAAGGTTGCGCAGGGTTATGGAAGAAAAATGCCGCAGTAAAGGTGTTAAGCTTTACAAGCCCGAATTGAAATATTGCGGTGATAATGCTGCTATGATAGCTTCTCAGGGATATTATGAGTTTATTGCCTCAGAGGCTAAAAAAACATTTGATGATTTATCTCTTAATGCAGTTGCTTCAATGCCTATAACGGAAGATTTAAGTTAATTTTGTAAAAATATCGTAAATCATCATTAACTTTAACAGTTTTTTTCTTTTACATTTGGTTAATATGTTGGAAGTAATTTCTTGACATAGTCTTGACAAATGTGCTATAATTCATTTGTATAAGTTTATATGCATTTTTGATTTGGAGGAATCACTTATGAAGACAAGCTTCAAAAAATCCTTAGCTGTATTTATGGCTGTGCTTATGCTTATTTCAGTGTTCAGCATCAGCGTATCTGCAGCATCCTACTGGATTACATTCAATAAAGGTAATGCTTCCGGTTCTACGGGTGCACAAAAGAGAATTCAAACAGATAGCAGTGGTTACATGGAATTGCCCGATGCTATGTTTACCCGTGCAGGTTATGTGCAAACCGGTTGGAGTACCAAAAACAACGGCTCTACACTTGATTACCAGCTTGGTGAGGGTGTAACCTTTTCTGTTGCTACAAGGTTGTATCCCTATTGGGCAAAACCGGCGTTTAAGGTAACATATGAGCCAGGTGCATATGGTGTTGGTGCTGCTTTTAATAGTGATGATATTAATCAGGGTGAAAGTGTTATATTGGCAGGCGAATCTTTCACTCGCGACGGATATATTCAAACAGGCTGGGCTTTGTCAGATGGCGGAGAGCTTGCATATGACTTTGGTGAAACTATTTATAACGTTACCGAGAGTTTAACTGTTTATCCTGTTTGGGTGAAATTGATTATAAGTGCTGATATTGATAAGCCTAGCGGTAATTTCGGTACAAAATGCCAAGGTTTAATCGATGTAAGCGGTAGAAATATTAAAATTACAAATACCGGTAACAAGGTTCTTACCTATGTATTGCCGGCGTCAACTGTGTTTGATATTTCTGTAGTTTCCGGTTCGCTTACCTTAGCCGGAAATGAAACTCTTGAAATTTCAATTGCACCCAAAGCAGATTTAGTTTTTGGTGATTATGCAGAAACTCTCGTTTTTGAAGCAGATGAAGCAACTGTTTCGTTTGAATTAGCAGTTTCAATAGTTGTTACAGAGCATCGCTTCGTTAAATATACTTCTGACAATAATGCAACATATAATGCCAATGGTACTATGACTGCAAAGTGTGCTAATGGTTGCGGCGCTACCGACACTATCATTGAAGAAGGAACAAAGAAGATTTATTCAGCAGATAATAACACTGCGTTAGGTCTCTCTGATCAATATATCCACCACAGAACTGTTCGTTTTACAGCTTTTGGTAGCGGTACTGATAACAAAGAGCTTGTTACAGGCTCAAAGAGAT
The DNA here is from genome assembly GCA_045604445.1 of Acutalibacteraceae bacterium. GTDB lineage: Bacteria > Bacillota > Clostridia > Oscillospirales > Acutalibacteraceae > DTU089. The sequence continues at coordinate 1,223 of JAZUOA010000116.1, read as the reverse complement.
ATCTTCCCGTTTCATGGTATGTAAACGATGAATACAAAGGTAACTTTGATGATGGTGATTACGATGTTGTTTTCACTCACACAGTATACGGTTCTTATACTCTTACTATCAGCTATGTTGAAGAAGAATATAATGAAGCTACTAAAGAGTGGACTGCAACAGGCGAAACAGACGAAAAGTCCTTCGATTATACTGTAGGTGCTACAGCTGAAGAAGAGCAAGAAATTATTATGCCGAATACAATTCTTAGTGTAATTTTCGGTTTGTTTGCAGAGCTTTTGAAGTTGCTTGGCATCGGTGATATAGTGCTTTAATTAAATAGAAAAATATCGTAGCTTTGCCCAAGTGTTCTGAAGAATACTTGGGCAGTTTTATTTATTGTTTCTTGATTTATGGTTTTAATTTTGATATATTAAAACCATAATTGTTTCGGGTAGGTGCTTATGGAGAAGAAAATAATAGTAGCAGGTGGCGGCCACGGTGGCATTGCAGCAGCAGCCTTACTGGCTGAAAAAGGCTTTGATGTTACTGTTTACGAGAAAAATTCAAAAAATTGTTTGGGTTATGATTGGACCGATATTTTTGCTCCCTCCGCTTTAGCTGCGGCGGAAATTGATATGCCGCCTGAGGATATGTTTGAATATAAAACGGATATGACCTTTTATTCAACTAATGAAAGGGTTGCTATAAAGCAAAATGTTCCAAAGGAAGTTCTTGAAATAAAGATGGAGCGTAGGGATATTTATAAGCTTCTTATAGCCAAAGCTGAAAAATGCGGCGTAAAGTTTATTTATGATTGCCGCGTGGTTGCGCCAATCACTAAGCATAACAGAGTAGTGGGTATAAGAACAGATTCAGGAGATTTTTATGCGGATTTAATAATAGATGCATGCGGTTGTGAATCACCTGTAAGAAGTGGCTTGCCCGGTGAATTCGGAATACAGACTCACCCTGCAAGAAATGAGAAATTTTATGTTTATCGGGGTTTTTATAATAAAGCGACTGATGAACCGGTTAAGGATAAGTATAAGGTTTGTTTGTTGCCTGAGGGTAAGCTTGGTATCGGTTGGGTTGCAACGGAAGAAGAATACACCGATTTACTTATAGGTAGATTTGAACCTTTCAATATGGAAGAGGTTAAGCGCACAGCTGAATATTACAGAAGCAGGAACGTAAGCCTGGGAAAAGAGCTTGTAAGAGGGGGAGAATTTGTTGAAATCCCC
>JAZUOA010000115.1:0-6388 GCA_045604445.1 Acutalibacteraceae bacterium | reverse complement strand
ATTATTCACCATACCCCCGGAAAGCGTTGGGATTGCCTTTATACCTGGGATTCCGGCTTTATCGGCCTCGGAATGACCGGGCTTTCAAGCGACTTTGCATTTTATAGCCTTGATACATATTTAAGCGATGAATCAAACCCGGATTATGCCTTTTTGCACCATGGCTCTCCCGTGCCTGTGCAAATGTATTTGTACCTTGAATTATTGAAGCTCAGTAACAATAAGGAAAGGCTTCTTTCTCTTTATCCGAGAGCAAAGCTTTATTATGATTTCCTTGCAGGTAAGGTGAGGGGCTCAACAACCGCAAAATTTAAAAGCGGGCTTACAACTACCTATGATTACTTTTATTCCTCCAGCGGTATGGATGATTATCCGGCTCAGGTTGCTATGATGGATGAAAACCTCAGGGATAAGGCCGCCCCTGCAATAAGCTCCTCTCAGCTTATCCGTTGCGCAAAAATTTTGAAAATGGTTGCAGTTGCTTTGGGAAAAGCGGAAGATTGCAACGAATATGACCGCGATATTGAAAGGGTGAGCGAGGCGCTCAATAAATACGCTTGGGATGAAGAAAGCGGTTATTACTCCTATGTTCTTCATAATGAAAATTATGAGCCTGTAGGAATATTCAAAACTAAGGATGGCGAAAATGTTAATAAGGGTCTCGATGGCATTTATCCCATCATTGCAGGCGTTTGCAATGCTTCTCAAAAGAAGCGGATTATCGAACATATGAAAAATCCGGCGGAAATGCGTTCGCCCTACGGAATAAGCGCAGTTGATATGACTGCGGGGTATTTTATGGTAAACGGCTATTGGAACGGCAACGTTTGGTTTCCGCACCAATGGTTTATCTGGAAAACAATGTTGGATTTAGGCGAAAACGATTTTGCCTACGATATTGCAAAAATGGCGCTTGATATCTGGAAACGCGAAGTGGATTATTCTTATTACACATTTGAAATGGTCAATGTTGTAACCGGCAGAGGCGGTTGGTTCCATAATTTTGGCGGACTTTCAGCACCAATAAACCTTTGGACTGCCGCGTATTATAAACCCGGAACCTTTAACACGGGTTTTGATGTTTGGGTTGAAAATCAAGAATTTTCTGAAGATAAAACATCCTTTAATGCTGAAATAAAATATTTCGGTAACAATGAAAAATATACGGTTATTATTGCAATGAGTGATTCCAAGGCTGATTATAACGTAACGGTAGACGGTAAAGCGGTTGAATATGTTATTCGCGATGAAAGCGCAATTGAAGTTACGCTTTCGGGTGATGAGCGCTCGCATATAATCAGGATTGGGTAGTTTACCAAAATTTAATAATTGCTTACTTGACATTTAACAGTGCTATGGTATAATTGAATCAACTTAATTTTGTTATTTAAGGAGGATTTCCGTAATGAAAAAGGTTTTAAAAATTATTGGCATTATAGCAGCGATTGCCGCAGCCGCAGCCGCAGTTTATGTTATTATTGAAAAAATTAAAGCAAAAAATGCTCCTCAGGGATATGATGAAGATAACTATGTTTCCTGCTCCTGCCTTGATGAGGATTTTATCAGCGAAACTGTTGCCGAATAAAACAATTTTTTACCCTTTGCTCAGGCAAAGGGTATTTTTTTGCTTTTCAGGTAAATAATAAATGCAAAGCTTTTAAGAGGTGCGTTTATTATGATGTTTATTAAAGCCTTTATTGTTGGCGGTTTAATATGCGTTGTTGGTCAGATTTTAATTGATAAAACAAAGCTTACACCTGCCAGAATACTTGTTTTATTTGTTGTAAGCGGTGTTTTTTTGGATGCAATAGGAGTTTTTGCACCTTTAAAGGAATTTGCCGGTTGCGGCGTAACAGTGCCTATTTTAGGCTTTGGCGGACTTTTGGCTGAGGGGACAAGGGAAGCTATCGCAGAAAACGGATGGTCCGGCATTTTAACGGGTCCTCTTTCTTCAGGCGCAGGTGGTATAGGAGCAGTAATTTTATTTGGGCTTTTAATGGCGCTTATTGCAAAGCCAAAAGCAAAATGAATTTAGGCAGATGTAAAAATCTGCTTTTTTGTTTTTAACAATATTTTAACATTGTTATGTTATAGTGGTTCAAAATGAAAAAATAATTGCAAAAGGGTGGTTTCATGGTTTGCATTTTGGTTGTTGAGGATGATATTCAATTTAACAGAATAATGTGTTCATTCCTTACAGATAACGGTTACAGTGTTGTTGGTTGCCATAGCGCTGCTGAGGCTATAACTAAATTAGAAAATATTTCATTTGATATGATTATATCCGATATTATGATGAAGGATATGGATGGGTTTGAATTTGCCGAGTATGTAAGAGCAAACAGCAATCTTGTGCCTTTTTTGTTTCTTACTGCAAGAGAGGATATGCAATCTAAGGAGCGTGGCTACAGCTTAGGTATTGATGATTACATAGTAAAGCCCATTGAAATGAAAGAGCTGTTGTTCAGGATTGAAGCAATTCTGAGAAGAGCGCATATTGCTAATAAAAAGAAAATTGTTGTTGGCGATTTAGTTTTAAATTCAGCAGAAACAGCAGCGTATTTAAATGGTGAGGATTTAGGTCTTTCTGTTAAGGAATTTAATATTCTTTTTAAATTATTGTCTTACCCCAAACGCACTTTTACCAGAACTCAGATTATGAATGATTTTTGGGGATATGATAGCGAAAGCGCTCCAAGAACGGTTGATGTTTGTATAACAAAGCTCAGAAGCAAGCTTGTAAATTGCAAGGATATTGAGATTGTTACCGTTCATGGATTAGGCTATAAGGCGGTGATTTCTTCGTGAAGCGCAAGAGCTTTGAGCGAGATGACAGAATAAGCTATTTACAGAGCTTTTTTTATGAATTTATAATTGTTTTTTTAATCATTCTTGTAAACAGCTATGGTCTTATTATGCTATTTGATTATTTGCGAGAAAGCGAATACAGCTTTTTTGTGATTTCTGTAGTTGTTGTGGGGTATCAGCTTTTTTCCTGCGCTGTTTCAAGCATATTAGTTTATGTAACAAGGGCCAGAACTTATTCGCACAATCTTCAGAAAATTTGCCGTGCTGCGCAAAAGGTTGCAAAAGGGGATTACACGGTTCGCCTTGATGTTTATAAAAACAAAATTTTTAAAACGGAAATTGATATTCTTAAAGAAGATTTTAATACCATGATAGAAGAGTTGACTTCTGTTGACCGCTTAAGGGATGATTTTGTTGCGGATGTTTCTCACGAAATAAAAACTCCGCTAAGCGTAATTCAAGGGTATGCCGAATTGCTTAATTCAACAAATATTTCACCTGAAAAACGCAAGGAATATACCAAGCTTATATCTGAAGCTATAAATAACCTTACAAACCTTGTTACCAATGTTTTGAAGTTGAATAAAGTAGAAAATCAGGAAATAGTTCAAAAAGAGAAATTTTCTCTTGATGAACAGTTGCGTTGTTGCATTCTCAGCAATATGGAAAAAATAGAAAATAAAAACATTTCTCTTGATGTTGAGCTTGAAGAGGTCAATATAAAAAGCGATAAAGCGCTTTTGGAAATTGTTTGGAACAATATAATTTCAAACGCTGTGAAATTTACTCCTTGCGGGGGAAAAATTAGCGTGAAATTAAAAAAAGATGACAAGCCTGTTTGCGTTGAAATATCCGATACCGGTTGCGGAATCCCCGAGAAAAGCAGAAAGAAGGTCTTTGATAAGTTTTATCAATGCGATTCTTCGCACTCTCAATCAGGCAATGGTCTTGGTCTTGCTCTCGTAAGGCAAGTAATAAACAAGCTTGATGCGGATATTGTACTCGAAAGCGAATTGAATAAGGGCACAACTTTTAAAGTGTATTTATAAGCTTATCGTTCATTTGCTTAACATTTCTTTAACAAATGTTTAACTTAATTATAAACTTGTAGTTTTATAATATAAAATTGAGTTTTGAAAGGAGGATTTATGGATACTCCAAAAGAAAATAATTCTAAGATTAAAGACGTTTTCTCTTCAAAGTACACCAAAGCAATTCTTATTGTTTTTGAAGCAGCTTCGCTATTAACGATTATTGTTTTGATTTGTCTTGTTGTTAAAGGCGACATAACTTTGGAAAAGAACGATAAAATTAAATACGAAACAACCACATTCAGCAACATTAAATATAAACAACCCTTTATCACCGAGAACGCTGAAAATAATTTTGTTGCAGAAGCTACTGATGATGAAAAGATATCTTCCGGCTCGCAGTTCAGTGGCGGCGGAAACACGGTGGTAACAGTTAACAATTCAAGCACAAATTCAGCGCTTGCCGATCCATCGGGTTGGTCTAAGAGTAAGATTATTTCCACTGCCGAGGCCGCCCTTAACAAAACAAGGGCTTATGCAGGAAATGTTACTGTTAACCATACTGAATCATTTGTTGCAGATGTAACCGAATGCACCGGTGGCGATATTGTTAAATCTGTTGCTAATTTAATGATAGGTTGGATTGTTAAGCCTGTTGATGAGGTTTTAAGCTTTAGCGGCGGTAGGGCACTTAATTCTGAGGGTGAAGCCTTACCCTTAGGCTTACCCATAAGAAATAATTTTTCACTTACACAGGCAGGTGCCGCATCTGCTAATATAACAAGAAGCGGAAATGAATACATAATCAAAATTAAGCTTATTGAAGAGAAAGTGGGTATGTATGAAGTTCCGAAGCATAATGCAGCATCTATAGGCTACCTGGATGTAGCAAACTTTGATTTGAGTTTGTTTACGGTGGATTCAGCCGATATAGTTTATAAGGGATCGTCAATTGAGGTTCATATAAACTCTGAAGGGTATGTAACTTATGCAAAATATAATATACCTCTTAATGTGAGCGGTTCTGCTCATAGGGGGAGTATAAGCGGTTCAGCTGTTTTTAACGGCGAACAAACAGAAATTTGGGATTTTAGATGGTGAAAGGAATAAGAATATGAATATTAAAGAAAAAGCGTTAGGGATAGCAGTTAAAGAGGCTATTCGTTATGTCAGAAAGGATTATGATAAAAACCTTTTTAAGCTTATAGATTGGGGTATCAGCGTTGTTAAAGACGAAGCTCAACTCAAAGCGCTTAAAGGTTTGAAGAGTAGGCTTAGCCGTCCCGGAAATGTTTGGGCAGAATATGTTAAAAAGCTTATTTGCGAAACCGACCCTGAGATTATAGAAAAGCTTATTCCGCCGATTAAAAACACTATTTTAAAAAGCTATGACAGGCGCCTTGCTTCAATGAAGGAGCATGGTTGTAATATTCCGTGGGCAATTCTTATTGATGTAACAACGGCTTGCAATCTTCGTTGCACAGGTTGTTGGGCTGCTTCTTATGGTGATAAGCTTCAATTAAGCTATGATGAGCTTAATAAAATCATTACTGAGGGCAAAGCTCTGGGAACATATACATATCTTTACACAGGTGGCGAACCGCTTGTTCGCAAAAAAGATTTGATTCGCCTTTGCAAAGAGCATTCTGATTGCTTGTTTATTACATTTACAAATGCAACTCTTTGTGATGATGAATTTGCTGACCAACTTAAAGAAGTTGGTAATATGTTCCTTACTATTTCAATTGAAGGTAATGAAGAAACTACTGATGCTCGCCGAGGTGCCGGAACATACAAAGCAGTTATTGCGGCAATGGAACGACTCAAAAAAAGAGGTATTCCTTTTGGTGCATCCCTTTGCTACACAAATCAAAATGCAGATGTTATAGCTTCTGACGAATATGCAGACTTTTTGATTTCTTTGGGTGTTCTTTTTGCATGGTACTTTACATTTGTTCCGGTTGGTTGCGGTTCTTCTCCTGAGCTTATGGCTACTGCTGAGCAACGTGAAATGATGTATAATCAAATCCGCAAGTGGCGCTTTGAAGAGGTTAAACCGTTATTCACGATTGATTTCTTTAATGATGGCGAATATGTAGGTGGTTGCGTTGCCGGAGGTAAGCAGTATTTCCATATAAGCGCAAATGGTGATTGCGAGCCATGCGTTTTTGCTCACTATTCTAATGTTAATATCAAAGATAAGGATACTCATATTATCGATGCGCTTAAAAGCCCGATTTTTATGGCTTATAAAGCTCGCCAACCATTCTCTGATAATATGCTTCGCCCTTGCCCTGTTATGGACAATCCGGGTGCATTAAAGAAAATGGTTTATGAATCAGGTGCGAAATCAACAGACCTTCAAAGCCCTGAAAATGTTGAGGATTTATTTAATAAAACAGTTGATGTTGCACGCAAATGGAAAGATACTGCAGATAAAATGGCAGAGAAGCATGGTTTTGTAGAATGGCATATCAGGAGTGTTGATATTTATAAGGGCTACGAAGCCGAGCATATAAGAGATTTTGAAGAATTTGAATAATACGGAG